>JAAVXK010000035.1 GCA_022790615.1 Lachnospiraceae bacterium | reverse complement strand
TTCATCTATCTTACGATTACCGAATCCCCTTCCTGCAGTCCGCTTACTATCTCAGTACGGTTGTCCGCCGTAAGACCGGTCTGTACCTTGACAGGCTGCTTAAACCCGTTTCCATCATCCATGTATACAATGTTATCTTCACCCATGGAAGTTACCGCACTTACCGGAAGATACAAAACGTCCTTTTTTTCGCTTACGACATATCTAGCGTAGGCCGTCGCTCCCTCGCCGAGCTCGTCATGCATGTCGTCTAACATAAAATAGACGGTATCTTTATCTTTATATTTTACTGTTGCGGCATACGTATTATTATTACATATTACGTCTATCCTGCTTCCTTCCTCAAGCTGTACGCCAATTGAATCTATAGAACCGGTAAACCTTGGCTTTGAACCGTCGGATATCGTCATTAACCTGTTATTTTTTCCATCGCTGTTAAACGACCCAGGACCACCCCAGTCTCCAAACCTTGTTTCATTATTCAGAAGCGAATTGTTTATCAAAGTAACGGTGCCATCCATTTCAGCCCTTACCTTGGACGCCTCATTATTCGCTTCCGCCTGTTCAAGCTTCAATTTAATCAGTTCAAGGTCCGACTGATATCCGCTAATCTCAGCATTATATGCCTCTTCTATTGCATGAATGGATGATTTATCATCAAGAATTATTTTTTGTTTTTCTATTTCAAGTTCCTTGTTTTTCCTGGCGTGCCTGATTAGAGCCTCCTTAACGCTTATTTCATATTTGTAATCTTCAATCTGTCTTTCAAGCTCATCATCGCTAAAAGTAATCAGAACGTCTCCCTTCTTTACCTTGTCCCCTTTTTTTACGTATATTTTACTGACTATATCCCATGTTCCGAGTTCAATGTCCTGCGTATTCGACTGGCTGTATATGCACGCTATCCTTTTATAATCACACACATCACCGCGCTGTACCTTAACCATACTGAACTCTTTCTTTTCATATTCTTTCACAATCGTGGCAGTTTCAAATATTTCCTCTTCGGGAAATATACCGCACCCGGTAAATGTTATGGAAGTTAATGTAAGTATGCCGCACATCACCGCTTTATATCTTTTATTCATCAGCCTGTCCTTTCATTATCACATGTAATAACATGATACCAGGGTTAAAAGACCGTGCGTTTCATGCCTGCATGAAACAGCGTAACTTTTGAACCCACAAAACACCGAAAAGAAGCTATTTTTCAAAGAAAAATGAGCGGATTTGAGATGTTTCAGAATTACGGAAACACAACGTGCTTAGCAATTCGTAGGTATCATGGGGCCAAAGACCAATTGACCCAATATCATAATATATAATTATATTATATTTAACTCATGTTCACAATAGTTATATTTACCGGAAAAGTCCATCATTTTATGCATATTAACTCCTTTCCGCATTTTTCATATAACGCAAAAGACTGCTGGCGCTTTATAATAATTAAGCGCCGCAGCCTTTTACACCTATCACTTATGATTACTATTATCATTGTCTGTATTATTTATTTTATTTTAATGTTCTTTGTCTTTGAATATTTCGTATACGAGGTAGTTGAGCCATTCTTTACATAAGCGCGTACCTTGAAATAATATGTAGTGCCTTTTTTAAGTTTTTTGGATGTGTACTTTACTTTCCCCGATTTCTTTAACTTGGCGACGCACTTAAAACGTGATTTTGCTTTTTTGGACATATATACTTCATATCCTGACGCTTTCTGGCTCTTTTTCCACGTGAGGTTAACTTTTCCGCCAGTCGACTGAATCTTTTTTAACACCGGAACCTTTACACTTTTATGGGCAGAATGTTCGTACTTGTCTGAAACCGCCTGCTTATCGCCGGCTCCGTCTTTGGTAAGGGTTTTCAGGTTCATTTTTGAGTATCCGCCGTACTCGTACTCTTCAAGTTCATCATAGTCTTCGTCGTCATCTTCGTCAAATTCTTCATCGTCCGAAAAATCTTCATCTGTGTATTCGTCATCCTCCTCGTAATCATCGTCATCGTCGTCATCATCTTCGTAATGTATAAAGGCTCTTATTCTGAAGTTATATTTCGTATTCACTTTCAGCTTTGTAACCGTTAGCGCTTTCTTTGAAGCCGCTATCTCCTTTGTTATCCATTTGGATGAAGACGCCGCTTTATATGAAATCTCATATCCGTCAACATCTTCCACCTTATCCCATTTGAGCTTTACGCTTTTTTTGGAAATTGAAGTGGCACAAAAATTCATTACATCCTCAATTCCATATTCGTCATCGTCTTCGTAGTCTTCATCATCCTCGTCGTCATCAAAATCCTCCGAATCATCAAAATCATCCGTTAACGGCACATCTGCCGCTCCTTCTGCTCCCGCCGTTGCCGGAACATAAATGATACCGGATAGGGCAATACTCAAAATAATGAAAAAGGTTACTGCATTTTTTAAATACGTCTTTGTTACAATCATGATATAACTCCTCTCTTATATAGTGTGATGCTGCATCACTCTCTCTGCTACACGCGCACGATTCACTTTCAAAAATGTCCTTCCTATTAAATGAACACGAACCGACGCAGGTATGCTATCAATAGATTTCATACCTCACTCGCAGTGCAAACTCAAAAGCCTCCGGCTTTTTCGTTCACGGGCATTCGCCCTATCGGTGAGGCAATAGACAGATAGGAATGTGAACATCCTATCTGTCTCCTGCCTCACCGGCACTGCTCATTGCTTTCGTGTATATCATACCATGATTGCATTATTATTGCCATATTTATTTTTTAAATTTATCATATTTATATCATATTTTTGACATTTTTGTTATTTCATTTTTGGTTTAAAAATAATAGATGCAATGTATCCTATGACAAGCGCCGCACTAATACCAACCGCAGAAGCTTTGAGTCCCCCGCTGAAAATGCCGATGAATCCTTTTGACTGTATCTCTTCCTTCACCCCCTCAAACAATACGTTTCCAAATCCAAGAAGCGGAACGGTAGCGCCGGCGCCCGCCCATTCACTAAACGGTTTGTATATTCCAACCGCGCCAAGCACAACGCCTGTGCAGACAAGCATTACCATTACGTTACCGGGCTGTATATTGCTCACATCAAGAATGATCTGCACAATACAGCAAATTATCCCACCGATTACAAATGCAAGTATATAATCCATTCTATTCTCCACCTTTCAAGATAATTGCATGGGCTATGGCAGGTATTGTATTGCCCTCGTGAAGGCTGACCGTAGAAAGCAGCGCCCCTGTCGGTACGAATAAAACCTTTTTCCACTCTCCGCTCTTTAACCGCCCCAATATAAGTCCGCACAATGTTATTGCCGAACATCCACACCCGCTTCCGCCTGAATGTGCATCCTGTGAATTAAGGTTGTATATCTCCACTCCACAGTCCATATATCTGTCCGTAATATCAACTCCCGCGTGCAAAAGCATGTCATTCAGTATCCTTCCCCCGACTACTCCGAGGTCTCCCGTTATTATACAGTCATAGTCAGACGCCAATATTTCATTTTCCCTTATATTTGCCATTATAACCGAAAATGCCGCCGGAGCCATCGCCGCGCCCATATTATTGGCGTCCTTGACTCCATAGTCCTCAATTTTACCAATCGTAACACCCTCGATATATATCGGAATTCCTGTTTCCGTCTCCTCTTTTGAAGATATAATGACAGCCCCGCTGCCCGTTACGGTTGTCGTTGCGGAAAGCGGCCTCTGGTTTCCATATCCAAGCGGAAAACGAAATTGCTTCTCCGCCGTCGCAAAATGACTTGACGTCATCGCAACGACATTGTCTGAAAATCCGGCGCTTACAATCATACTTGCAACCGCCATCGATTCTCCCATTGTCGAGCATGCTCCGTATACGCCCAAAAACGGAAACTGCATCTGAGAAATTCCAAAGGATGTCGCCATAAGCTGTCCGAGCAAATCTCCCGCAACAATTCCGCCTATTTCATTGTAGCTGATTCCACACTTTGCAATTGCTTTTTTTACGGCTTCGGTCTGCATCCTGCTTTCGGCCTGCTCCCAATTCTTTCCTGAATACATGTCGTCATCTGTCGTCACGTCAAAATATGCGCCAAGCGGACCTTCCGACTCCTTCTTGCCGGCAACCGACGCCCATGACCTTACTATCGGCTTATTTTTAAACATTATGCTTTGCTTCATGTATCTTTCCCTCTTTATAAGAATTCAATCTAAAGATATATTTTTGTCAGTAAATACTATCTCCAAAAGACGGAAAAACTATTCCACATAACGTAATTGCTTATTTTCATCCTGATATATTTTATAATTAAAAAACGGTAACTACCATTTTCGGTAGTTACCGCCAGATTTTAAATATGGCAATTATTTAATTCTTGCTCTCTTACCCTGTCCTTTGCCTTTGAATGTCTTCTTATATGCCGCGACTTTCTTCTTAGGAACTTTAATCGTAAGCTTTGACGCAGTTCCTTTAAACGCCTTGCCGCCGACCGACTTGATTACTGAAGACTTAACTGTAATCTTCTTAAGCGCTTTACAATTATAAAATGCTTTGGCGCCAATCTTATTTACATTAGAGCCAATTGTAACTGAAGATAATTTCTTGCAGTTCTTGAAAGCATTAGCCGCAATAGACGTAACTTTGTATGATTTGCCGTCCACGGTCACTGATGTAGGAACTTGCACTGACTTGTCAGTTTTCTTTACAGGACCCTTAACAGTAGCGGTGCCGTTTGCAGCTATCTTGTAGTTCAGCTTTCCAACTTTGTATGTCTTGCCATAATCAACAGTCTGCGTTGGCGCCGGTGTTGCCGGAGCAGGGGTCTGAGTTGCAGTTGCAGTTGCAGGCGGTGTAACCTGAGGCGGAGTCGGAGTCGGTTTTACAATAGATTCCGTATCCTTCGTAAACTTCCATGCTGCAACATCATAATCTGTACCCCTGAATACAAAGTATAAGTCATGCACGCCGCTTATCTTAGTATCCAAATCAGCTGATATAGTTTCAAAAGAGTCCTGGTCTCCGGTACTTTTAACCTTCAAAGCTCCCACATAGTTCGAAGAATCTGTAGGGTCGTCAATAAATAACTCTATTTCAGCGTTGTCAGTCTCCGAGGCAACTGTCGCCTCAAACTTCTTAGTTCCGTAATCCCCAAAATCAACGCCCTGAATCTTAGTCCAGTCGCCCGTATCAATCTCGTCAAGTACCATAGGCGAAAGTCCCTCAGACACTCTTGCATCCGACCTTCTCGAGCATACGCCCGCGCTGTAGGATGTTGTTGTCGCATTGATTTCCTTTACATTACCCTTATTGTCCGTATACGGGTTGAATTTCTCAATCTGCTCTGCTCCCTCGTATGACGGGTCAATCGAAATCTCATCCGTCTCAGGATCTACCTTAATTTCGTCTACATGCAGATTACGATACTGCTTATTAATCCTGTGAATCGAATTATTCAGCACCGTGGAGTGATAGAAGATATAATCCTTACCTTTGAATGACTGCATATGGTGATGATTGTTGTATGACTCTCCATATATTGTGCTTGGATTATTCAATATCGTTCCAAGGAAATGATGGTACACGCCGTTTTCATCCGTATATTTATCCCCATTCTCTCCGGCAGGGTCAAAAGCTATATCCATCGGGTCAGAGCTTACATATACGGCAATACTTCCTGAGTTCACCCATTTGTTGCCGCCCGGAACTTTGAAGTTAACACAGTAGGAGTAATAATATTTTCCGTTAAACTGGTTAATCTCGCTGTCCTCAAACAGATAATATGTGTCCATCTCCTGTGGCTCGCCGTCAGGGTATACCTCGCCGTTTTCATCAAAACCAAGCTTGCATACCCTGCCTGTCTTAGGATGCGCTATACCATCAGGATGTGATGCTATCTCATTATCCCCATCCCATACACCACCTCCGAAGTATATATATGCATTTCCTTCTGAATCTCTAAGTACGGCAGGGTCAAAACACCACTTTACGCCTTTGCATCCCGGTGAACTTGATGTAAACAGCGCCGTACTCATCGGTGAACGCCATGGTCCGGTCGGCGAATCGCTCATAACGTAACCCACAGCTCCGCTGTTCGTATGGAACAGGTAATATTCTAATTCTCCGTCCCCGTCTCCGTCATACGCAAGTCCCGAAGGAGCCCACGCTTTCACAGCCCAGTTAGCCTTGACCTTGTTGTCAGAATCCGAAACCTCGTTGGTAAGGTTCTGTGTATCCATGAATCCCTCGTCCGTCCAGTTAACCATATCTGACGTAGACAGGATTGTAAGAGAATGGTTATCGTAACGATTCTGGTCTATAACGTCATTTATATACGAGAAGCCCTCTGTCGTTCCGTACACATAAAGCTTTCCGTCAACTTCCGAGTTATCAATAGCCGTAGGGTCGGCTATGAAATTAAAGTTGGTCAGCATGCTCTCAACGTCATGTGCCATACCATCTTCGGTCGTGTACTTTACAGGCTGCGTAAGCGTAATCACGTCAGCATCCCATTCCTGTTCAATCTCCGATTTAAAAGGATTATCGCCCTTTTGGTCAAAGACAGTTACGCCTGCATCCTTAAGCGATTTGCTAATACCATTCTGATAGGCTACAATGCCGCCTTTCCATCCAAGCGTATAATCATTGGCGTATGAATAATTGTTCGACGTGCTTGCTTTTCCTATATCTCCCGGTATTACCGAAGCAATCATGGCAAGTACAAGCGTTGCCGCCCCTATTTTTTGTACCTTTTTCCTCATGTAATTCCCTCCTTGTGTCGCCAGCTTTCAATGAAGCTGTTTATGTATTATCAGAATATCATATATATGTGTCAAAATCAAGCTTTATGCGTTTTTGCAGCATGTCTTTCTGATGTTTTAACAGTTATTTTGCACGGACTATTATGACTTGTTTGGCGTACATATAGGTATTTGAAAAATTAACATGTTCAAGACGGTCGTCATTTATCGTCATAGCCGCCATAGCCACGTCGGCTGTCTTTCTCTCTACCGAGGCAATAAGTGAATCAAAAGCCGTATGCTTTACCTGAAGTTTCATGTCCAGTTCGTCACATATCGCTTTCATTATATCTACATCTATACCTACAATTGTCCCGTCATCTAACATACTCTCATATGGCGGAAACTCGGCATTCGTTACCATAACCAGCGTACCTGCTTCATAATCCGATCCTGTTTGCCCGTCATAAGCGGACTGTTCCTCTCCATCTTCTATCCATGCTTTGGCAATCCTGTCTATAACCCCTTCTGCATTCAGCTTTGCAAGCGCGGTATTCACTTTCTCAAGTAATTCGGAATTGTCCTTGCCAATAGCAATTCCATATTCTTCGTCCGCATAAGGTTCTTCCAAAATCGTCAAATCCTCAAATTCCTTCACAAACACTTTTGCCGTCTCATCATCTAACATAACGGCGTCAACTCCGCCGTCGCGAAGCGCCAAAACCGCGTCCCGCCCCCTGTTAAAACGCTGTACGTCAGCATCCTTTATATCCGTCGCATATACGTCCCCCGTCGTCTTTAGCTGCACGCCGATAGTCTTGCCTTCCAAATCCGCAGGACTATGCACCGTATTTTCAGGAACCTTTTTACATCCGCACATAAATAACGACAGACAAAGCATGAATGCCATAAATATCTTTTTCATACCGGCTGCCTTCCCTCCCTTCCGTCAACAATCTGATCGCGTCCGTTGTTCTTACCAATATATAGGTTGCTATCCGCTTTGCGGATTCGTTCTTCGTATGATAGAGACACATCGTCTGCTTCCATACCAAAGGTCATTGTTATTTTAAGTTTTTCCCCATTATATTCAAAATCATAATTTCGTATTATACGCTGAATCTGACGAACATTCTCGATTGCCATATCATAACCGGTTTGATATACCAGCAAAAACTCTTCACCACCCCAGCGGCTCGCAAATCCAATATTACCGATATTCTCACATATGATCCCAGAGATGGTAACTAGAACATAATCTCCTGCGTCATGCCCGTAATTATCGTTAATTCTCTTAAACCGGTCTATATCACACATTGTAATCGTATATTCCTGACCATCCTTTTCCAACGCTTTTAATTTATTATTACAGCTGCGCCTGTTATAAAGTTTGGTGAGCGGGTCCGTTTCAATTACATTCTGCAAATCCCCTCTCATTTTGGCTGCATACGCGCCTATCTTTCCAAGCTCGTCTTTCCTTCCTGCAATCCTTTCATCAAGGGTCGCAGTCAGGTCTCCTTCGGAAATTGTTTTAAGGAATCTGTTAATGATACCAATATCAGACACCATATGTCTTGAGTACAGGCTGCTGACTACAACCGCTATAATACATGCAATTACAAAAAACATCATAAACCACAACAGAATCAAAGCAACTTTCCGAAATACAAGATTCCTGTTCTTGCCGGCAAATATCATACCCACAACTGTATCATCATCATTTTTTATTGGCATATAGTACCCTATATAGGGCGTACCGTTAATATCTATCTTATTGGAATAGTAATTCTCACCATTTTCCAAAACCGATTCAACTACATCTTTACCCGCGCTTGTTCCAACAGCGGATACACCGTATTGATTTTCCACAGTCGTCATTATACGGGTGTCCTGCCAAAAAATCGTAGTATCAATCCCTGTTTTCTCTTTTACGCGGTACAACATCGTAGAATCCGTAATATTCAGGTCTCCCTTTAATAGCATTCCTGATTCATAAGAATAATCCCCTCTTACAGTCATGTCCAGGCAGTCCAGCATAATATTAGTAGTGGATGTCAGCTCATCCTGAATTCCCTGTGAATAAAATTGATAAAGCAAAGTCATTCCTGCGAACACAACCATCATTCCCAATGCCACTATAGGCATTAAAACCATGAATAACAGCCTTGTCCGAATACTTTTTCCTTCTTTCCATCGGGTAAACAATTAAACATCCCCCCAACCAATCATAAAATAACATTTATAACACACATAGCAGTTCTGCGGACACGAATCATATTCCGGGAACTGCTATGTGTGTAAATTCTATTTTCTAAATATTACTTATTTGATTCTTGCTCTTTTTCCCTGTCCTTTGCCTTTGAAAAGCTTCTTATATGCCTTAAGCTTCTTCTTGGGAACTTTTATCGTAGCTTTGGCATTGATTCCTTTAAGCGATGCCTTACCTACCTTTTTAAGCACTGTAGACTTAACCGTAACCTTCTTAAGGGCCGGACATTTATAGAATGCCTTTGCTCCGATGCTCTTAATATTCTTACCGATAGTTACCGACTTAAGCTTCTTGCTGCCTGCAAATGCCTTTGCAGCAATCTCCGTTACTGCATACGGCTTGCCCGCCACATCTACCGTTGCCGGTATTACAACAGATTTGGCTTTCTTATCTGTTTTTGATACCTTAACAGTCTGTGCAGAGGCATTAACTGCATATTCTACCGCGCCTGCCTTAACAGTCGAAGGAATCTCTGTCTTTGGCGGCTCAGGAGGCGTCGTTGTTACCGGATTATTCGTTGGCGCAGGAGAAAACGAAGGTGAAGGCGAAGGATCATTCTGTATCTCTGAAGCTTTCTCCGTGAATTTCCATGACGCAACCGTATAGTCATTTCCTCTGAATACAAAGTATACATCATGAACTCCTGTTACAGGCGATGCAATATCAGCGCTTGCATCAGTATACTGTTCATTAGAAGTCACCGGTATAGATGCGACCATATTACCTGCCTTTGTCGGATCGTCAATAAATACCTCTATCGCACCGTTATTCGTAGCAGATTTAATCTCAGCGGCAACCTTAACTGCTCCATTGTTTCCAAAATCAACACCCTGTATCTTCGTCCAGTCGCCGGTGTCTATCTCGTCAACAACCATCGGCGAACCATTCTTAGAATCAAGAACCATCTCATCATCCCTTGTAGACTTAATACCTGCGCTGTATGACGTTGTGGTTGCATTGATATATTTTTCCTTACCTGCAAAATCCCTGTACGGATTGAATTTTTCTACCTGCTCAGGACCTTCGTAGGTTGCAACCGTCTTATTTCCTTTTTCATCTGTTGCAAACCCCTCGATGGCATCTGTTTCAGGATCAACCGTAATCTCATCTACATGGAGGTTCCGGTATCTTTTGTTGACACGATGCAGTGTGTTATGTAGTACCGTCGAATGATAGAATATATAGGTATGACCTTTATATTCCTGCATATGATGATGGTTATTATAAAATTCTCCAAATATCGTAGCCGTATTTTCAAGTACCGTTCCAAGGAAATGGCGGTATGTACCATTGGAATCGGTAAACGGTTTAAACGCTTCGGATGCATTGCTGTCCGGTGTAAATGATACATTCAGAGGGTCGGATGATACATATACTGCAATACTTGCGTTTTTCGTCAAAGTCTGACTGCCATGTACCGTACAATATGAATAGTAATATTTTCCGTTAAACTTGTTAATCTCATTATCCTCAAACATTGCATGCGTAGGAAGCTTTACAGGATCTCCGTCTATTATGACTCTTCCCGTATCAGGGTCGAATTTCACCTTCACCGCACGTCCTGAAGTTGTTGAAAGCCCCCCAAAATATACATATCCGGAACCGTCATCATCCATAAGGACAGCCGGATCAAAGCAATTGGCCATATCAGAACAGTTTGGAAGCTGCTTATCAAAGATTGCTCTTCCCTCAGGATCCTCCCACGGACCTGTAGGCGAATCACTCATAACATATCCTGAATTACCGCCATTGGTATAGAACAGGTAATATTTATATCTTCCATCTTCACCCATTTTTTTCTTCATTCCCGAGGGCGCCCATGACGCATGACCTGTAATGCCGCTCTTTACGAAGTTGTCCTCCTCATATGAAGGCAGGTTTGTCAGATTAAAACTGTCCATAAATCCTTCATCGGTCCAGTTTACCATATCCGACGTGGAAAGTATGGAAAGAGAATGGTTCCGATAGCCGTTTTCTTTCAGTTCATCTCCCGGTTTAGCTGTAATAGCATAGTTATCTCTGGACATATCTCCATATGAGAATCCTTCCGTTGTTCCATACACATAAAGCTTGCCGTCAACCTCTGAATTGTCTATAGCCGTAGGGTCTGCTATAAAATCAAAACCCGTAAGCATATTTTCCACATCATGCACAACGCCATCGCTGGAAGTAAACTGCACCGGCTGTGAAAGCTTCAGGTCGGGCGTATCCCATGCCTGCTCTGTCTGTGCCTCAAACGGATTGTCAGCTTCTCCATAAATATTGTATTTCTTCAGCCCTGCCTGATCGACAGTTTTATGTTCCGTTCCACCCTCATATACAGCAATTTTTCCCCCTGACCAACCAAGCGTATAGTCCTGTATATAAGAATAATTTCCTGCTGCAGCTGCTTTTGTCACATCACCCGGAATCAATGAGCATATCATTGCAAATGATAGTACAGATGCGCCAATACTCTTAAATCTCTTTTTCATCTTTATCCTCCTGACTGAAATATAATATATGTATATCATATCACATTGCAAGTCCATATTCAATCAGAATTTGCTTCTTGTTACTTTTATGAAACAATATAAAACGGACTGCCAAATTAATCCGGCAATCCGCTCTCTTCATTACAAATATTGGTGTGTTTCAAACCAACTCAATATGTCAAATTACTCAGCAACGCGCCTTGCGCCGCTCGGTGTACGGTATCTCATATTAGACGTCGTAATTCCTGTACGTCTGTTGCTTGCATGTACGATCTTTCCGTCACCGATATATATGCCGACATGATTGACCCTGCCGCCGGAAGAATAATATATGATGTCGCCCGGCGCAACATTGTCAAGACTCACACTCTTACCGGAACCTGCCTGCGAACCCGACGTCCTTGGCAGTGAAATACCGTACTTACTGTACACCGACTGTACAAATCCCGAACAATCAGTTCCGTTAGTCAGGCTTGTTCCTCCATACGTATATTTGTTCCCGATAAACTTCTGGGCATATGCAGCCGCATCGCTTCCGGTTCCCGAACCTGTCGACACCTTACCGGTATCCGTATGTTTCTGGCTTGAGGAACTGTCCTTAGTACTGGACGACTTATTGCTTCCTGATGAAGATGGCCTGTTATTGCTGCTTGACGATGACGGCCTGCTATTGTTACTTGCAGCCGCTGCCTGCTGCTGTCTTGCAAGCGCCGCTGCACGAGCAGCCTCCTCAGCCTCACGCGCCGCTTCTTCGGCCTCTCTTCTCTGACGCTCGAGCGCTTCCTCTTCCTCTATTGATATGGCTTCCTTAAACTCGACAGATAGCTCTACATATTCCCTCGAGACATATCCTCTTGTCTCATCATCAACGATTATCTTAACCCAGTCTTTATATTCCTTGGTTACTTCAAACACTTCACCATCAGGCACAAGCGTCAGTACGGTACATTCCGTATTTCTTTCTTCCCTAACCTTGAGGGTAGTTGTCCTCACCGTAGCAAGTTTTGTTCCATACTTGTCAACAAGCTTCTCTGCCTTTTTGCCTATTGCAAGATACTCGGACTTGATGTAGCCCTCGACGCTTCCTGATTTTATCTTAACCCAGTCTCCCTTGGTAGCAACGATTGTCGCTGCGCTTCCCCTGTACAGCTTACCAAGTATTTTACTCTCGACATTCGGTCTCTTTCTTATATTGACATATTCGTTTGCAATCGAAATACCCACATTCTCAAACTGAGACTTCTCTTCCTCAGGCTGCTGTTCGGGAGCTCCCGTGTCAGCAGGATTTTGCGCCGCATCCGGCTGAGCGGCGTCTGCCGGAACATCTGAAACCGGCGCTTCTACAGGCTGCTGCGAAACATCGGTTACCGGCGCGCTGTCTGCCGGAATATCCGCCGCCCCGGCCATTACCTGTTCATCCGTAACAGCATTATCTACAGGTACAGAATCCGGATTCACCGACATTCCGGCTATATCGGTAACTACGCCTTCATCTGCCGCATCCTCCTCCGGAACAATAGCCTCAGGGTCGGTTATTTCATTCACTGCCGCCTGAGAATAATAGTATTCCTGTATCATCATGGATATACCCGCCATCTCAGTCTCTCCGGTAACAGAAGAGGCCCTCACGCCATATGCTGCGCACGACATCGTCAGAGCAAGCGCGAGACAGCTACCCATAACAGTTCTTTTCTTCATTATGTATAACCTCCAGTTCACCTAAATGTTACATTACTACATAGAAACCCAAAAGAATTAATTTGTAAAGAAAGACTCATTAAATATTAACAAAATATCAAATTTCTTCATTTTTCTTTCTACTTTGATAGTATATATTGTTACATAACTCTTGTCAACATATTATCAGAAAGTTTATAATTTATAATAATTTTTACATTCATGTCACACGGTTCAATACTATTTTCGGCACGAACATTCTTACTTTTATTAATGGATAAGTATTCATTCTCATTCCTTAATATTCAAGTGTACCGTATTATCCATTTTCGCAAAAATGCGCATGCTCACGAACTATTTTTTGCTTTATAATACATATATTCCTATAAAGATAACAAAGATTCTTATGAAATGTTTTTATTTGATAGGGGGATTTTCCTATAAAAAAATACTTCTGGCCTTTGCTGTAAGTATTTCAGCAAGGGCCAGAAGAACCTATCAGACGCTCAACGAATCATCCAAAACGAATAACAACATTATAAAAACGCTGCCTCATTATAGAATCGTTGTTTTAATTCAATATTTTATACTTTTCAATATAATGTCGACATTATCTTTCAGCGAAGTATCTGCCTCCGATGAATATGAAAGTAGAATGCTCTGGTATGTATCGTCCTCAAAGAAAACAATGTAATTATACAAATCCAGTTTGACTTTATTTTCGCTTGTTCCCGTAACATGGGCATACAACGCAGTATTCCCGTCACATGTAGCGTTATTATCATATTTTTCAACAGACACGTCCGTAAATGTTGAAAACTGCTGCGCCTTATAAGTCTCCTCATCAAAATCTGCCGGAGTCGCACCCTGTGCCGGTATCTTTTCGCTAACTGTAATGTTTGCTGATGAATCCCTGTTTTTTGCCATCTTCATCTGGCCGTTGTCTTGAAATTCGCCAAAGTCACTCGGTACATCAATGGTTACTCCATTCACCTGCTGACTTGATAATGTTACCTCCTCCCCGCACGCTGTTATGCCTGCAAGCAATGCAAACGCCAGCATTACGGATACAATACATTTCACTTTTTTTTTCATTATAAAACCTCCTGCTTATTTTTAGTTAAGACAGTACCTTTATCAAATACCCCGTGTACTGACTTCGAGTGAATTATATCAGTATTTCTCTGATTTAATAATTTTTGGCGCAAACGGTAATTATATTGCGCGAATGGCGCCAGAACCCATTCTTTGACTTGTTCACATATTTATGTTATTATATTGAAACTAATTATTAATCAAGGAGCAGACACATGAGCAGCATATTCAGATTAGGAGAGATTCAAAAATTACAGGTGGTAAAAGAAGTTCCAATGGGCGTATACCTGTCGCTTCCGGAGACCATGCGCGACAGCAGCGAGCCAAGGGAGCTCATTCTGCTCCCATCAAAAGAAGTTCCGAAAGACACCGGTATAGACGACCTTATAGAAGTATTCATATATAAGGATTCCGAGGACAGGCCTATTGCAACCACCAAAAAGCCTGCCGTTACCTTGGGGAACTTTGCATACCTTAAAGTAGCGCAGGTAAATGATATAGGCGCTTTTCTTTCATGGGGACTGTTAAAGGACCTCTTTATGCCGTTCAAGGAGCAGACGTACCGCGTGCAGGAGGGCGACACAATACTTGTGAGCCTGTATCTGGACAAATCAGAAAGATTATGCGCAACGATGAATCTGTATCCGTTACTGCAAACGGATTCAAATTACAAAGTAGAAGATTCGGTAAATGGAACAATATACGATATATCTGACAATTTCGGCGCCTTTGTAGCAGTTGACGACAAGTATTCGGCGCTCATTCCGTCAAATGAATTATTCAGAAAAGTATATATAGGCGAACGAGTACATGCAAGGGTAAAAGAAGTAAAGCCCGACGGCAAACTTACATTAAGTATACGCGAGAAAACCCAGATACAGATGGACAAAGACTGCGCCGTCATTATGGAACACTTAAAAGAACATGGCGGATTTCTGCCTTTTCACGACAAATCTTCACCCGAAAGCATAAAACGTGAATTCCAAATGAGCAAATCCGAATTCAAGCGGGCAATCGGACGGCTGTATAAAAACAAATTAATAGTAATCGGCGGGGACGGTATAAGAATTAACAGGCAGCCATAAATGGCTACCTGTCAAGAAATCTCATTTTACCCTTGGAAGTCTGGATAGGGCCTTTGGCCTTTGAAGGCTCCCCTTTCTTTCTTCCGCTTGATAATTCGTTTACAAGATTATTCTTACATTCCGGACAGTACCTGCCGGACTTAATCATCTTGCCGCACCTCTCACAGTCAATTCCTATAGGCGAATCGTCGGAAAATACAAGTCTTTCTTCCCTGACCCATTGGTTAATCTGTGATATAGGAACCTCAGCCGCCTCCGAAAGCTCATTAATGGTAGCTCCCGGGTTCTCTTTAATATACTTTTTTGCAACCATGAATTTCTCTTCCAGAGTCTTTTTGCATCCCTGGCAAATTGGTCTTCCTAATCCGCTGTACTGTATCATCTTTCCACATATCCTGCAATTTTTTATTTCCATTGCCATGCACTTCCTTCCTGATATCATAATATTTCAACTATACCCGTTACCGATACACAATGCCAAAAAATACACGTCCTTCACCCCTGCCTTAATCAGCTCCGCGGCACATGCATCGACCGTGCTCCCCGACGTATATATATCATCAACAAGTATAACCGTCCTCAAATCCACATATTTACCATAACGTGACCTGTCAACACAAAACACATTCTTCAAATTCCTTTTTCTTTCGTTGTCGTCAAGATTTTTCTGCGGACGCGTCTTCTTACGCCTTATAACAAGCTTATCGTCATATGGAATATTATACTCATCCGCTATAAGCCCCGCAACAAGACCAGCCTGATTAAATCCCCTTTTTCTGAGCTTCGACTTATGCAGCGGAACGGGAACAATTAACTGTGCGTCCCATTTTTTCATATATAAGGACGCATGGTATGCAAGTTCCTTAGTAAGCCAGTCAATATTCCTCCATTTTCCCGCATATTTGATATCTGCTATTACACGTTCCGTATTCCTGTCATATTCAAACAGGGCGTATCCCTGCCGGTATATATGCCTGCGTCTTTTGCAGTCCATGCAGACATCGTGTAATCCATCTGTTCTTTTACTGCATTTTATACATCTGTCACCCAAAATATACGGCATCCTGCTTCTGCACGCCTTACAAACGCCGCCAGGACTCTCGGCAAGTAACTTTCCACAGAGCATGCATTTTTCCGGATAAAAGACATCCAATAATAAGTTTCTAATATATACCACCTTCCATATAATTTTCATATGGATTGCAGCCGCCACACATATCAGTCATTTAGATTATACACCATTCATCTCAATTATTCTAGCCCTTAAAGTAGTATATCTCCTCTGTTCCCTCTCATTGTCTATCATATTATATACCATTTCTTTTGCTCCGACTATCGTAACACATTTTTTTGCCCTGGTAACTGCCGTGTATAAAAGATTCCTGTGCATAAGTAACGATGTGCCTCCAAGTATAGGCATTACGACGGCGGGATATTCACTCCCCTGAGATTTGTGGACGGTTATCGCATATGCAAGCTCAAGCTCATCAAGAGACGAATAGGGATATTCCACATATTTGTTATCCTCAAACTCCACCGTAATTTCATTCAAGCCCTTATCAATGTTACGCACTATACCGGTATCACCGTTAAATACCCCGGCTCCTTCTTCTATAACTACACCGTGGTACCCCTTTCTCTGCCATGTTATCTGATAATTATTTTTTATCTGCATTACTTTGTCATTCTCACGAAATGTAAAATCCCTGTATACTATCTCCGCTTTACTGGACGACGGAGGATTCATATATCTTTGCAGTACAATGTTAAGATTGTCAACGCCAAGCTCCCCTTTCCGCATTGGGCTTAAAACCTGTATGTCATTAATACCGGCGTTAACATACTTAGGAAGCTTCTGTATAATAAGCTGGAGAACAACATTGATTATTTTGTTCGGCTCGTTCCTTTCCAGCATAAAAAAGTCCATACTATCATTGTCAAGCGGTATATGCCTTCCTGAATGAATCATATGCGCATTCATTACTATGTCGCTATCCCGCGCCTGCCTGAATACCTCGTTCAGCATTACCACCTTAAAACATTCCGAGTCTATTATGTCTTTCAGTACATTGCCGGGACCCACGGACGGAAGCTGATTGACGTCGCCTACCAGTATGAGGCGGGTTCCAACCACTACAGCTTTCAAAAGTGCGTTTATGAGCGGCAGGTCTACCATCGAAACCTCGTCTATTATTACCACGTCTGTTTCGAGCGGATAACTTTCATTCCTCTCAAATTTCATTCTGTCACCGTCCTCGTCAACACCCCCGCTGAATTCAAGAAGCCGGTGTATCGTCTGGGCCGGGTACCCGGTCGTCTCGGACATTCTCTTTGCGGCGCGCCCGGTTGGGGCCGCAAGCAGGATATCAAGCCCCTCTGCTTCAAATGCGTTTATAATCGCGTCTACCGTCGTAGTCTTTCCGGTTCCCGGACCTCCGGTGACGATGAGGACTCCATTTTTCATAGCCTCCCGCACGGCTTTTCTCTGCATATCCGCAAGGTTGATATTACATCTGCCTTCCACTTCATTTATTCTCTTAGCAAGCGCTTCCTCGGATACCGAAAATCTGCAATTAAGGTCTAAAAGCATCCTCGCAACGCTCATCTCCATATAATACATATAGCTGCTGTAATATATTACCTCTCCACGTTCTTCCTTCCTTATTATATCTTTTGTAAAAATCATATCCTCGAGCTCGTCATTTATATCTGTCTCACCTATTCCAAGCAGGGTAACAACTTCTTTCACAAGTTCGGCTTCCGGTATGTATATATGTCCAAATGAACCCGCCTGCGACAGTATATAGCTTATAGCACATTTTTTTCTGTATGGGGAATTCGCGTCAATTCCCACCCTTTTACCTATTTCATCGGCAATTCTGAATCCTACGCCTTTTATATCATTCGCCAGCTTGTAAGGATTGTTGCTTATTACGTCGAACAAATCCGATTTGTACTCGGTGTATATTTTTACGGCAAGCTGATTCGAGATGCCATACTGCTGCAAAAACAGCATCGCCTCCCTCATCTCTTTTTTTCCATCATACTGCTCCGAAATTTTTCTCGCCATATTCAGACTGATTCCTTTAATCTCGGCCAGTCGTTCCGGTTCATTTTCCATAATATCAAATGTGTCGCTGCCAAACTTTTCAACAATTCTTTTTGCCATCACCATTCCTATACCCTTAATCGCTCCCGACGCCAGATATTTTTCAATGGCTTCAACATCGTCCGGCTCCACGACCTGAACGCGGCTGACCTTGAGCTGAGGCCCGTAAGTTTTGTGCTCTGTAAATATACCTTCTACCTCGACCTTCTCACCCTCGTTTACAAACGGACATATCCCGACACACGCAACATCTTCTCCCGTTTCTTTGCATGTTATCTCAAACACTGTATACCCATTAGTCTCGTTTCTATATATAATATGTTCTATGTATCCTCTGAACACCTCAGACACCCAAGGCCACCTCCATCTTTTGCTTCTATCTTCGTTATGAGTCAAATCCCCCGCAGCAAGCTGCGGAACATGCTATAGCTTCTTTTCAGCAAGTTCGCCCCAAGGAGCGGGGTATCGGCTAATGTCAAAAGGAGCTGCCAAATGACAACTCCCTGTTATAATCAAATATTATTCCGGTTTTATATTCCTCTGGACTTCATAGAATCATATAGCATCTGCGCCAGTCCCAGCGTACCGCTGTCGGTAACCTTACCGGCATACTCAGATATGAGAGTGTCACCGAAACACTGCATATAGGAATTACCGTTAAACTCTTCCAGCGATTTCGTGAATTCCTTCATAACCTGTTCGACAAAATACTGTTCAAATCCCTTGCATGCGTCAAGAAGTTCTTTATCATCCGTCTGTGAACTGATATTCTCAATATTCTTTGACAGACGCTCCGAACTAATGTTTGAACTGCTGTTAATACCGCTGTTAAGCGACATATATGTATTATCTATAGAAAACGCCATGCTATCAAACCTCCTTATGACCTGAGATTATTTGCCTGCTGCAACATCTCGTCGGATGCGTTGATTACTTTCGAGTTAAACTCATATGCCCTCTGTGCGACAATGAGGTTGACCATCTCGTCAACTACCTGCACATTGGAACCCTCAAGCCTTCCCTGTACTATATAGGAACCCGCCTCGTCCGGATTCATATAAATAGGCTCGCCCGATGCGGCTGTATCTTTATAATTCGAGCCTCCTATCTTGTTCAGGCCCGACGGATTGTTAAATATCGCCAGTCCAATCTGTACTCCGATTGTCCTTGGATTACCAGTCTCATCCTTGGCCATAATATTTCCAAATTTGTCAACGCTCACATCCGTTAACTTGTATCCCTGCGGAACAATTACAGGATTAAGGTCCTTGTCAAGAATCGGATTTCCGTCGCTGTCAGTAAGTGTGAAACCATCCACTCCAATCGACATTGTAAGATTTCCATTTCTCGTATATGCAGTCGAACCGTCCGGAAGTTTAACCATGAAAAAACCGTTTCCTTCGATTGCAAAATCAAAATCTCCGTCGCTTGCAAGAAGATTACCCTGTGTAAAGTCCGTACTTATCGCCGAATTCCTTACTCCGAGTCCAACCTGAATTCCAAGCGGCTTTTCTTTTCCCTCGGAATCTGTCGACTTACTCTGAAGCGTCTGATAAAGAAGCGACTTAAACTCAGCCATCTCCTTTTTATAACCCGTCGTATTAACGTTAGCCAAATTGTTACCTATTGTATCTACATTGGTCTGCTGCGCAATCATTCCCGACGCACCGGTCCACAATGCACGCATCATATGCGTAACCTCCTTTCAAATTCACCCATTTATACTCTGCCGACGCTGTTTACTGCCTTGTCAAGCAGCGTATCCACAGTCTTCATAACTCTCTGATTGGCTTCATAAGCCCTCGTAATTGTAATCATATTAACCATTTCGGAGACTACGTTGACATTGGATTGTTCCAGATACCCCTGTTCAATCGTTGCCGAGGTTTCTGCAAACTCAGAACCCGGCGTAGCCGTATACTGCGTATCGCCAAACTTTTCGAGATAATCATAGTCTTCAAAATCAACTAGGTCAATATGGCCTACTGTTACTCTGTCAGCTACTACGACTCCAGTCTGACTAATTGATATATCGGCAGCGTCAACAGGAACCTGAAGGTCGCCGTCCCTTCCCTGCAGGTGGTTCCCCTTTGAATCAAGCACGAATCCTTCGGCGTCTATCGTAAAATTACCGTCTCTCGTATATTTTATAGAGGAATTTCCCCTCTTATCCTCAACCCTTACTGCAAAAAATCCTTTGCCGCCAATTGCGAGGTCGTACGTTCCTCCTGTATTTCTAAGCGGCCCCTGTTCAAAGTCAGAGTATACCTCGCCAAGCTTAACTCCCAGACTCATGTCGCCTACAGGCCTGTTGATATACGCGTCAGAACCGTCGCGTATCTTAATTGCAAGCATCTGGTCAAATGCCTGACTCGTAACACTCTCTTCCTTGTAACCGGTTGTCGCTGAATTAGCTATATTGTTAGATATAATATCCAGTCTTTTCTGCTCGTTATACATACCGGTATACGAGGAATATAATGCTCTTACCATATCATATCCTCCCTAGTTGTCCCTCTTGCCTGCCATAAAATCAACGAATTTTCCCGTTCCGATTGCAACTGCAGTGGTAGGGTCTTCCGCTGTCATGGTCTGAATTCCGGTTCTTGCCTCAATAAGCGATTCAAGCCCATATAAAAGGCTTCCCCCGCCGGTTAGCACGATTCCCCTGTCAGCTATATCTGCGGCAAGCTCCGGCGGCGTTTTTTCAAGTACGCTGTGAATCGCGTCCACGATCTGTGACGTTGCATCCTTAAGAGCATCCTCCGTCTCCTCCGATGTTACCGTGATAGTTTTCGGAAGGCCCGTCACAAGATTACGTCCCCTTACATCCATCGTCTCAACAGACGGTCTTTCAAAGGCCGAGCCTATATTGACTTTGATTTCCTCAGCCGTCCTCTCGCCAATGAGAAGGTTGTGCTGTTTTCTCATATGTCTGACAATAGCCTCGTCAAAATCATCACCTGCAATTTTAATGGAATTGCTTACCACCGTTCCACCAAGCGATATAACCGCTATATCGGAAGTTCCCCCTCCGATATCAACAATCATGTTGCCGCATGGCTTTGAAATATCGATTCCTGCTCCTATAGCGGCCGCTATAGGCTCCTCTATAATCATTACATCCCTTGCGCCGGCCTGATATGCGGCCTGCTCAACGGCATTTTTCTCAACCTCTGTAGCCCCGCTCGGAACGCATATGCTTATTTTAGGTTTTCTCAGCCTCTTCTTTCCGACTGCTTTCTGTATAAAATGAACAAGCATCTTTTCAGTTACCGTATAATCTGATATAACTCCCTGTCTCAGCGGCCTTATCGCCACAATATTACCCGGCGTCCTTCCAAGCATAAGCCTTGCTTCTTCTCCGATTTCCTTAATCTTACCAGTATCTTTATCAAAGGCCACTACCGACGGTTCCCTCAATACAACTCCTTTTCCGGTTATATATACAAGAACGCTTGCGGTTCCAAGGTCAATTCCAATATCGCTGCCCATCCGTACTTCTCCTTTCAACTCTGCTAAGTATAATTATTGCCATTAACATCCCCAATTAAACAATCCGCCGACGCCATTAAAATTATAAGGGAGCACCGATAAAATCACCGCCCGCCTATAATCCGGCTGTTTCAATCGAATTTTCTATAAATTCCTCAATCTCACTCTCAAAAGAACCCATCAAGACATCCGGATTCATTATATTTAATTTTTCAGAACTTGTTACCGCGTCTTCAGATACTGTCTTTGGTTCCGTCCGCGAGCCGCCCGCACCGTTAAGAATACCCTTTCCAAGGCTTTTACCCACAAGATATTCGTACGCCTCTTTAACATAGTCATATTCATCCGAATCCACGTCCATAGTCTCAAGCGCTTTTTGAAGCCTGTCCGTGACAATACTGTCCGCAGCGTTATTGTTAATATTCAATATATTATTTCCCATATAGGCTGATAAAACAGACATAAAACTATTATCATCATCCTGTCCCGAAAGTTCATTCAGGGATTCAAGCCCCGTACCCGAACCAACGCCTGACAGCGCCCGGTTTAACAGGGAATAGAGAGATGTATTGTTATTAATTCCCGCAATATTATAATATGATGATAAATTGTCTGAATATCCACTCATTTATTATCCTCCTCATTACGCGCCGCCTGAAGCATAAGCGCGCATTCAACCCTTTTCTTCTGAAGCATACACCCTATATCATATGCTTCAAGTATACTTCCGTGAAAGTTGTACGCATTGGCCGCACAACCCCCGCTGCAGTAGAATTTTGCAAAGCAATCCCTGCACTTGGGTTTAGAGTATACATTACATAATTTAAAATCGGCACAAATATCCTTTTTCTTAATACCATCTTCGATATTTCCAAGCAAAAACTGTTCGTTTCCGACAAACTGGTGACACGGGTATATATCCCCCCACGGTGTAACCGCAAGATACTCCGTTCCCGAGCCGCAGCCCGACATCCTCTTATAAACGCACGGACCGCCTTCAAGGTCAATCATAAAATGAAAAAAATGAAATCCTTTTCCTTCCCTCTCCCTCTTAAGCATCTCCGATGCAAGCCTGTCATATTCACCACATATCTTCGGAACATCATCCTCGGTAATTGCATACTCCTCAGACGGAGGAGCTACAACGGGTTCCACACTTATCTGCTCAAATCCCAAATCAGCAAGATGAAGCACATCCTCACAAAAATCTGTATTAAAGTGTGTAAATGTTCCCCTGACGTAATAATCCGTCTGATTTCTCGACTCAGCCGCCTTTATAAGCTTTGGAAGTATGACGTCGTAGCTTCCCTTTCCATTTCTCGACGGCCGCATCCGGTCATGAACCTCTCTGCGTCCGTCTATACTGAGTACAAGGTTGGACATTTCCCTGTTGGCAAATTCCATAATGTCGTCATTCAGAAGCACTCCGTTCGTAGTAAGAGTAAACCGGAACTTCTTGTCATGCTTTTTCTCAAGCTCTCTTCCGTATCTTACGATCTCTTTTACAACCTCAAAGTTCATCAGCGGCTCCCCGCCAAAAAAATCAACCTCAAGGTTCCGGCGGTTTCCCGAACCCGCAACAAGAAAATCAAGGGCTTTTCTGCCGACCTCGGCGCTCATAAGCGCCGTTCTTCCATGATATTCACCTTCGCCGGCAAAACAGTACCGGCACGCAAGATTGCAATCGTGTGCAATGTGCAGACATAATGCTTTTACAACAGTCTCCCTGTTGTTTGCACCCGAAATGTAATCCTCATATATATCCTCCGAAAACAGCTCCCCATTATTTTTCAAAGATTCTATCTCGGAGATAAGCTCCTCTATATCTTCCCGGCTCTCATCCGGATACCGATTCATGAGTACACCGCATATATCAAATTCGTCCTCATCGTACAGGCCGATTGCATCATACGCAATATCATCAACAACATGTACACATCCGCTGTTAACGTCAAGTACAATATTATAACCATTATTCTTATATCTATGTATCATATTCGCATCATTATCCTGTTTTTAAATTATACTCACGTCTAATGAAGTCTGCCATGAGTATCATGTCTGCCGCAGCCGCAAAGCGGCATAATTCCTTACGCGGCTGTGCGTATCATACTATGCCGAACGGCAGATTCATCTGACCTTCAGCATATCTTCTACCTTAAACAAGCAAAAGAGAGCCTTTCAGTCAAACTAGGTCTAGTGTCTTGTCTGATTGATAATTAGCCAAAACAAATAAGACAAGACACTAGTTTAACCAAATTGCCCTCCGTTGCTATTAGTCAAGTGAAATACCCCGCAACAATCTATGAGACATACCTCCGCTTCTTTTTCGTAAGCACGCCTCACGACGGAGGTATTAATTATTTCTTCTTCTCACATGTCTGATTTCCAACAGTACATGATGTCTTACAGGCCGACTGGCACGATGTCTGACATTCACCGCATCCGCCATGCTTCATACTTTCTTTAAGATTCCTTGCATTCAAAGTCTTAATGTGTTTCATCTCGTATAGCCTCTTTCTTGGTATATTTAATTATGGTAAAAGTATAGCACACTTATTTTAACGGTGCAACAGGTTTATAGATTAATTTTACCCAAGCATTCCTCCGAGCATTCCTCCGGACGCGCATAACATAAGAACGGTCACAGCGCTTCGTATCGGTTCGCCTACAATTGAGTTCATTCCGAGCGATATCGCGAATATAATTGCAAAATACAATACCCCGAACATAATTCCCCACAAATATTTTTTCTGCCCCATTTTCTTTCCAAGCGCCATTCCCCCGATAAATGTCGAAAGAACATACGCAAACAAAATTGCCCCGCTTACAAATTGTTCAGGCGGAGCCATTTTTAACATTATAAATGCAAGCAGGGCCAGTATAAGCCCCGTCAGAACATAACAAACAAGCAAAAGCTTAACTATTGTCAGTATAATTTTCCCGGCCTTCTCATTCATATTAACCTTTCCTTTCCATATGTAATCATAATTTAAACACGCCTTAACATAATATATTGGATTTAGTGCAAAAATATGCTATCATTTCCACGAAAGCAATGAGCAGTGCCAGCATAGCAGGAGACAGATAGGATGTTTACATCCTAATCTGTCTATTGCTGCGCTGATAGGGCGAATGCCCGTGAACGAGTAAGCCAAAGGCTTACGAGTCTCCACTGCTCACAGCCCAACCCGCTTTTGTACGTGCTGATAGGGCGAATGCCAAACTAATAGAATATAGTAAAAAGGAGGTTCATAAAAATATGACCGATAAATCTAATCATTCAGGTAATACTAACAAACGGATAGACTTACACGTCCACTCGTCAGCTTCCGACGGAACGCTGGCTCCGGCGCAGGTCGTAAAACTTGCATACGACAAAGGCCTTTCAGCAATAGCGCTTACCGACCATGACACAGTAATGGGTGTAGAAGAAGCCATGTCCGTACCACTCCCTATAGAGGTAATACCGGGGATAGAATTATCCGCAGGATACGGCGACGGCGATATTCATATACTTGGACTGTATGTAAACTATAAATCAGAGAAACTCATCAAAATATCAGAAGATGTGATAAAAGAACGAGACTGGCGAAACAACAAGATGGCCGAGAACCTAGCCGACGCCGGAATAGACATAACTGTAGATAAAATACGGGAAATCGCAGGGGCTGACGGCGTAATAACAAGAGCGCACTTTGCAAGATTCCTCGTCGAGAACAATTACGTCCGCGACAAAAGCGAAGCTTTCTCAAAGTATCTTGCCACGGATACCCCGTATTTCGTAAAGAGACGATACCTTTCACCCGAAGAATGTATTCGTGTAATACTAGAATGCGGCGGTATTCCGGTACTTGCCCATCCAATGTTATATAAGCTCCCGCAACTGGAACTTGAAGGCCTTATAAGTCGTCTGAAATCGGCGGGACTTGCGGGTATTGAGGCCATTTATTCCACCTATACGCCGGAGGAAGAAGATTACGTGCGCACACTCGCAGTCCGCTTTAAGCTAAAAATAACCGGAGGCTCGGATTTCCACGGCTCTAACAAACCGGATATCAATATAGGCTCCGGACGCGGCAATCTTTCCATACCCTATTCACTGCTCTCACAGCTACAAGAATAGTCTATCAGAACCACAATATTCAAAATATGCGAACGAGCAGCCAAGTCAAATACCCCGCAGCAACGCTGACGGGGCATGACTTAGCTTCTTTTTTATAACATGAAAAACATTTTTGTAAATAAATAGAATTAATTATAAACAAATTTCATGAATTAGATTAATGAGCTTTCTCAACTTCAACTATAGCTTCTTTTTTCATAGGAATCCTACAATTCTTATTACTTCCGAATTCAACGATTACAACACTATCTGATATATCAATGATAACGCCATAAAATCCGCTCGTTGTAAGCACGCTGTCGCCCACCTCAATTGCCGATATCATCTCATCCTGCGCTTTCTGCTTTTTTTTCTGCGGACGAATTGCAAAGAAATAAAATGCGCCGAGTATGACTCCATATATTAAAATAATCATAAGCCAGCTTCCTCCGCCCTGCTGTGCGCCCGACGCCTCCGCCGATAATAATGCCAAAAACTTCATAGTACCCTCCTGATTTTGTTTTTCCCCAAACTTCACACATATTTTTTGAAAAGAGCAGATTATCTATCATTTATATTTAATTTGCCCGTAACATACCGATAACTGCAAAGTCCGAGTTATTTATTCTCTATAAACTATATTTGTTGATTATAATACACCTTTGTTCCAAAAATCAATACATAATTCGGGCATTTACAAATAATTTCCGTATAAGTCTATTTTTGCCCTTCTAAGTCTTCAAGCTTTCTTTTCTTATACTCGCCGTATCTTCCTTCTTCAATAGCCTGCCGTATTTCCGCCATCAGACTGTTATAAAAATACAGGTTATGAAGTACCATGAGCCTCAGTCCGAGCATTTCTTTCGCTTTCAGCAGATGTCTGATATAAGCCCGGCTGTATCTTTTGCAGGCCGGACAGCCGCATCCCTCCTCAATTGGACGCTCATCATTTTCATATTTTGCATTCAGTATATTTATCTTTCCGAAATTGGTGTAAGCGTGTCCGTGGCGCCCATTCCTTGTAGGATATACGCAGTCAAAGAAATCAACTCCCCTGTCAACGGCCTCAAGAATATTCGCAGGAGTTCCGACTCCCATAAGATACACCGGCTTATTTTCAGGAAGATACGGT
The DNA here is from genome assembly GCA_022790615.1 of Lachnospiraceae bacterium. Classification (GTDB taxonomy): domain Bacteria; phylum Bacillota; class Clostridia; order Lachnospirales; family Lachnospiraceae; genus V9D3004. The sequence continues at coordinate 4,982 of JAAVXK010000035.1, read as the reverse complement.
ACAGTCTCATCCAAAATCCTGTACATCTCCTCGTGACTCTCACCGACCGCGAGGCCTCCGAGCGCATATCCGTCAAGATTCATTTCAGCGATTTCCTGTGCGTGCGCTATCCTTATATCGGCAAACGTGCCTCCCTGATTGATTCCGAATAACATCTGACTTTTATTTACCGTATCTGAAAGTCCGTTAAGCCTCTCCATCTCCGTCTTACACCTGTAAAGCCATCTTGTAGTCCTTGCGACAGACGCCTCCATATATTCCCTCGTCGATGGGTACGGCGCGCATTCATCGAATGCCATAGCTATTGTAGAACCAAGATTAGACTGAATCTGCATACTCTCCTCGGGACCCATGAATATTTTCCTGCCGTCGATATGGGACTGGAAATATACGCCTTCCTCCTTAATCTTTCTGAGCCCCGCGAGCGAAAACACCTGAAATCCGCCTGAGTCTGTAAGGATAGGCCTGTCCCATGCCATGAACTTATGCAGTCCGCCCATCGACCTGATAAGCTTATCTCCCGGGCGCACATGCAGATGGTATGTATTTGACAGCTCAACCTGCGTCCCGAGCCTCTCCAAATCCTCGGTAGATACGGCGCCTTTAATCGCCGCCACGGTTCCAACGTTCATGAACACCGGCGTTTCAATTACGCCGTGGACTGTGGTGAGCCGTCCTCTCTTTGCTTTTTTGTCTTTGTATAATAGTTCGTACACTTCAACACCTCTAACCTAATATTATTTTTCTGGCGGCTAGAGCGTGTTTGAAAATTGCTTTCTGCCAGATGCGTTTCACACTTTGTGGGAGATTTGTGCCAAATTATTGAATTTTCAAACACGCTCTAGTATACCAATGTATTCATGGCACAATACCCGCCGCTTTTCGTATCAGTATAACCTCATTTATCATATTATTTCAACTGTTTTTGATTTTTAGAATGGAAACCTAAGTTAAAGTGTGATAAAATAATATAGATTGTTTTACAATTAATAAAATATTATAAGTTTCTAAAAGAAAAACTTGAATTTTTAGAACATTTGTTCTAAAATGTTTATAATACATGTTATTGCAATATGTGCAAATATCGGATTGACGAAAACACCCTTTAAAAAGACGTCAGGGGAGGAATATATATGCCTAGAAAGGATAAAACAGACTGTGCTGTGTTTAGACACTTAAACAATTTAGAATATACATATGAATGGGATGCATATTGCAATATTCCAGAAGTAAATGAAATATTATCACATGCCGCAAAAAACGGAAGCGGTAATCCGGGATACCCTGACGGCATTTATGCAAACAAAGAAAAGAGATTATTAATATTGGTAGAGATAAAACCATCATTGTCTCAACATGCATCTAAGGACGGCAGGAAAAATCCGGAAAAATATGCTGTAGACGGCATTTTGCATTATTTATCATGCTTTCTAAAAGATAATATTGAAAATCCCAGCACCGTAACCTATTTTTCTTGTTGGAAAATTATCGGAGTAGCAGTTTCCGGCGATATTTATGATGAATACAATCATAGGATTAGTAATTTTATTTTATCCGGAGATTCGATTACAGAACAAAAGGGGTTAAATGATATATTAAGCGAAACAGATTATTTAATGCTATTTGATAATATAGATGAAGAACAAATTGTCAGTAATATTACTACATCATCTAAAAAAATAAATAAATGGCTGCGTTCAGTAGACTCCCAGAAGAGACCAGTGCTGCTCTCTGCATTAATGATTTGTCTATTTGAAATAAAAGGCACGCAAAATGATTTTAAAAATGGATATAATTCATGGTCGCCTGAGACAATTGTTAATAATATTCCAAAGACTATCAAGAAAGTATTATCGATCGAAAAATTACCGGAAGAGAAAATAAATGTCTTATTAGCTGAGTTGGCATTTATGGAACATGAACAGGACTTAAATAACCTGACAATTTTGAAAGATATATTAAATGAATTATCAGATACAGTTATTCCATTTTTTGAGAGAAAGAGTAATTATGATATTATAGGAAAGTTTTACGAAGAATTTTTGAAATACGCCGGAGTTGCAAACGTTAAAAAGGGTATTGTCCTAACGCCAAGGCATATTGCTACTCTATTCACCGAATTGATAGATATTAAGATTAATGACGTTTTTTTAGACCCCGCATGCGGAACCGGCTCATTTCTTATTGCGGCTATGAATAAACTGGTTACAGTTATCGAGAACTCCGATGTACAAAATAAAGAAGAAAAAATAAAAAGTATTAAAACAAGACATTTAATCGGTTTTGAAAAGAATCAAACTATGTACTCCCTGGCTATTTCAAATATGTTATTTAGGGGAGACGGGAAATCACAAATATATAACACGGATTTCTTTTCACAGGAGGCAGCGGACGCTTTAAAGGAACTAGAACAAAAGGGAATCTGTCCAACGATAGGTTTTGTCAATCCGCCTTATGGCGGAAAGGATAGTGCAGATAATCCGACTAAAAAAGAGATACAATTCTTAACTGGAATGCTTGACAAAGTAAGTAGGTATGGTTTGATTATTGCACCGCTTTCAACATATTTTAAGGATGATTCAATCAGGAACAATATATTAAAAAAGCACACTCTCAGATATGTTATTAATATGCCCAAAGACTTATTTATGCCTAATGCGGCAACGAATACGGCTATTGCAGTATTTGAAACGCATAAGCCGCATGGAAACCAAGAGGTAATATTTTTTGATTTAAAGGATGATGGATATGTATTATCAAAATCTAAGGGAAGGACCGACGTATACAACAAATGGCCCAGAATAAAAAATGAACTATTAAACAAATTAGCTAAACCCAACGAATTTTCAGATGGTGTCAATATGGTAAAAACTACATTAAAGGCCGGAGACGAATGGCTTATTCAGGCTCACGCCGCAACGGATTATAGCGGCCTTGGAGATAATGCCTTTCTGAAGTCAGTAAAAGAATATATGATTTTTAAAGCAAAACAAGACTTGGATTTATTAGATAAGGACTTAGACGAAGTAACCTTATTGGAAGTAATTTCTAATTATTATGGCGGTGATATGAATGAATAGAAAAGAAAATTGGTTTGCTTTTGGTTCAGTTTTTGAATATTCCAGGGGAACACGGCTCATTGAGAAAAAACAGACTCCCGGCGAAATTGCTTATATTTCTTCTACAAAGATGAATAATGGAATAAGCAGCTTTATTTCTCCGCCCGATAATATTCCAATATACGAGAATAAAATGACATTATCAAACAGCGGCAGTGTTGGATATCTTTTTTTCCACGAATATCCGTTTGTTGCTTCTGACCATGTAACCGTTATCAGTATAAAGGATAAAAATGTTACGTTAAATGTAGGAATCGCTTTATACTTAAAGCCAATACTGGAAGCCATGAGATGCAAATATAATTTTGGACGGGAAATAAGCGATTCAAGATTGGCAAAGGAAAAAGTATTGCTGCCGGTAAATGATGACGGAACTCCTGATTGGGATTATATGAATGCGACTATTAAGCAGATAAGAAAGACTGTAAAATGGAATACTCTTGATTCCCGGAATACCAACACTTTATTATCATTATCAGATGTTTTGTGGAAAGATTTTACAATGGAAAGTGTTTTTGTTATAAAAAAAGGAAAGCGTCTTACCAAAGCTAATATTGTTGAGGGGACCACTAATTTTATCGGTGCAATTTCCGGAAATAATGGAATAAGGGAAAAAATCTCAGAAGAACCCCTTTACGAAGGGAATTGTATTACCGTAAATTATAATGGAAGCGTAGGAGAGGCATATTATCAGGAAAGTCCATTTTGGGCATCCGATGACGTTAATGTTTTATTATTGAAAGAGAATACCCTAAACAAATATATCGCGCTGTTTTTGATTACAATCATAAGGCACAATAAGTATCATTTTGACTTCGGAAGAAAGTGGAATGTAGAGAAAATGAAAAAAACACTGATACGATTACCGATGGATGATAATGGCGCCATCAATTGGACATATATGGAAGAATATATAAAGCAATTACCTCTTGGTAAATATCTTAGATAGCTAATCTGCTTCTCTGCCCGATAAGGACGAGAAGCAGTACCATATTACAGAATCACCGAAGTCTCAACGATATTTCGCCGGTATTAAGCAGTATACGCCCGTCAGAAGTATCTACAATAAGGCCCCCATCATCATCAATGTCAACAACTTTCCCAAAAACCCAGTCATTATCTTTAAGAAACCTGACATCCTTTCCAATAACCAGCGAATATTTTCTGTAATCGTCTATGAATTCCCTTTCCCCTATGTTGCCGTATATACTATTAAACTCGTTTACTACAGCGGCTATAATCTCATTTCTGGAAGCTTTGTCTGCGCTACATGTTCCTGGATCGTATAACGACCCTGCAACATCCCGTACGCTCTCGCTGAACATATCGCCTGAGGACGTCACATTGATGCCGATTCCAAGCACCACGTCAACTTCCTGTTCACTGTAGCTTACAGCCTCGGCAAGTATGCCGCACACCTTTCGTTTCCCTATGTATATGTCATTCACCCATTTTATCATTGCGTCAAGCCCGGTAACTTTTCTTACAGTCCTCACTACCGCCACTGCCGCCGCGGAAGTTATAAGAAGCGCATTATCGCTCTTTGCGTCCGGTTTGATGAGCATCGACATATATATCCCGTGTCCGGACGGTGAATCAAACGACCTGCCCATTCTGCCCCTCCCCATAGTCTGACTGTCCGCAACTATCAAATCCACATCTCTTTTGCCGGAATATATATATTGCTTCATCCTGTTATTCGTGGAATCAAGTTCATCATAAACCTCGCATGTGATACTATTACCTGTCTTCTCTTCTATTATGTTTTTATCAAGAATATCCTGCATATATATCCTCACCTTTTTTATTCTCGCGTACGCAACGGTCCTAAGCGTCCAGTGGACGCTTGTTCAGGACGGACCG
>JAAVXK010000075.1 GCA_022790615.1 Lachnospiraceae bacterium | reverse complement strand
ATTCGACTGTGATTCATACCCCGGCCATGCGACATAGGCATGGCTTACGTGCCTGTGAAAATGGTTATCGGCAAGCCTAGGCGTCGTCCACTCTTTCAGCGCGCCCGTCTCCTCGTCATACATATATTCGGGAATCCGGCTTTCAAACTGCGCCCATCTGTCAAGGTATTGCTGTTTATCCGAAGGATTGACAGCATCCATTATAGCTCTCGCCATAAATAATGTATCTCTTGACGCCGAGATATCCATTGTCGAATTATAGGCAAGCGCATATTTTGTATTATCTCCCTCTCCTTTCGGAGTATTCTCAGGCGAATATCCCGGCGTAAATATATATTTACAATTGACGTCTCCGGATGCAATGGCTTCTGATATTGTTGTTCCGTCATTCGCGTGTTCCACACCGTCGCCGTCGGTATAAAATCTCTCGTCTACATACTGCAGCCAGAAGTTCATTGTCTTCTTGAGCATTGGAAATAATATGTCCTTCTCAAGGTCCATATATCCTGTGCTCTTGATTCTATCAAGGTCAGCGTCCGTAAGGTCTAACACTTCTTTGTTCCTGTCCATGTCAACATCTTTGCCGACCTTAATCTGCCTGTTTCCGTAGCACTGCCAGTACTCAAACATCGGAATAATAAGCCAGTCTGTTATGCCGTTCACATATATATGTGGATATCCCTCCATGAAATGATAACTTCCTGCCTCGCCCGTTCCGTCAACACGCGGAGGCGCCTTTATCGCATCCTGCATTCCATATATGTTGGTCGCATCGTCATCCCAGTCCTCAACCATCCTGACAATAAAGTTAATATATCCTTCACTCGCCCCAGGCATATTACCGGTATTCATACCCGATACCTGAAGATTCGTATTGGCGTCAAGCGTATAATCGCCGCTCCAGTCAGGTTCCCATGCGCCGTTCCATATTGCGCCGAGCCTGGTAGAACCGTAACCGCTTGCACATATGAGTCCAAAACGTCCATTATTGTATATCCTCTCAAGGAACGCCTTGTTAATAGTTCCTTTGCTGCTGTTCTGTTTGGCAATGAGCTGCGTGTTAGTAAGGTCCCTGTCCGCAATATCTTCATCTGAGCTGCACAAATTAATACTTACATTACGGAACATCCCACCATGAATGTCCACATGCGGTTTCAAAATCTTCTGGTAACTTTCCTCATTGTTAGACATGGAGTATTTGTCCGCAACCTTATCAATGTCACTGACAAGCACATCGAAAAGATTGCTCTTTACATCGTCCGTCGTATCGCATCCGTCGTCTATGCGGTCAACCTTGGTAATAAGAACCGCCGAATTCGTTCCCGTTATCGTAAACTTCGGGTCGTTCGCATTATTGATTGTTCCCCCGCCAAAACTTGCCGGAACACTCACATCCCTCTTATCAGCCGCATAATCAACGTTACCATCCGTAATTATTCTCGTCGCAGTTCCCCAGCCGCCATGGGCAAACAGGGTTTCCTGCTTGTTTTTGCTGCCTTTCCTATCCCTTATAGCATACTTTCCGACCATTCCAAACGCATAGCCCTTAGAATCATGCGTTACTACATTGTCGGATGTAGGCCTGTAGTATGTCGTTCCCTGGTTTCTCATTTCAACCATGTTGTCAACGCTTATTGTAATGTTAAGGTCCTGTCCTTCCGGTGCCTCTATATATGTTACAATAACGTCGTCGCTTCTTGACGCAAACGAGCGTCTGTTCCACTCATTTCCGGAAGCGTCTTTCCACTGGACGCCGACTTCTCCGGTCTCATAGTTCGTATAACGGTTGTACTTATCCGAATTATCTGAACTATAGTCGTTATTCTTTATCCTGTACTGCGCCGCAGGCTGGTATTTTCTCGGCCACGTCAGGCCCCATCCCGTACCATACTGACTCTGGGCATAATCGTTAACCGCGTTAACCCATGGGAAATTATCTCTGTTAATAGCTCCAAGCCTCTGCTCGTCAAGTATGTTGTCAATTACCGGCGTCTCGTATATATCATCTCCGTCGGTAACAATTTTAGTATTGTTAAATATGAATACATCCTCGTCGGGGTCGCAGCTCTCAATAAATCCAATCTCGCCGTTTGCCGTAACTGAACCGTCGCGCCAGTTATTGTTTGTAGTGCTTTTTTCAACCTCTTTATAAGTATTCTCGTTGAATCCGACAGCGTCGCCTATTCCATATTTCCACGTCAATCCATTCACGTTATAGCTTCCCGCCTGCGCTTCCGCATGTTTCGTATCAGCCGCTTCCATTCCAAGCGATGTGGCAAACAGTGATACAGCCAGCATACAGGCTATTCCTTTCCTCGTCTTTTTCATCCGTTACTGCCTCCTTCTATCATATCGCACACGCTTTTATCACTTTATTCTAATCTTCTTTACAGCCGATACCTTTCCGGCAATTTTTTTCTTGCCACTTTCTTTATATGCGCTTACCTTGAAGTAATAGGTTTTTCCTGACTTCAGTTTTTTTATGGTCGCCTTCACCTTTTTCTTGCCCTTAACGGTAGCCGCAATTGTATATTTGCCCTTTTTCTTAGTCGACATATATACCCTGTACCCGTTCGCGCTGCTGTCCTTCTTCCAACTGATTTTAGCGGAACGTTTAGCCGCCTTCACCTTAATCTTAGGCTTCTTCATGACAGTAACCTTCGCGGCGTCACTCTGATTGCCGCCGTTTGATGCCGACACCTTGTAATAATATGTCTTACCAGCCTTAACTTTCTTGTCTGTAAAGTTTGTCTTTGACACTGCGCCTATCTTTGTGTAGGCACCTAATCTTTTTGTTGAACGGTATACATTGTAGCCTGCCGCCCCATTCACCTTGCTCCATGTAACCTTCACTTTTTTTGCAGCGGCCTGCGATGCTTTGACCGACTTTGGTGCAGAAATCGAAACAGCACCGCCGCCTCCGCCGCCGCCGTTCGTTCCCCCTTCAAAGCTAAAAGGCTTGCTGATTTTGCCCCCGGCGCATCCAAGCACAAGCGTATAACTTCCGCTCTGCACGCCTCCTTTTACAGGAAAACTAACTGTCGTGGTTCCTGATACTTTAATCTGGCCAATATATGAAATATAACTTCTATTGGTATTCCAGTCATTCGTATCCCCATTCCATCCCGGAGCATAACATACTACCGATACGTTCTGTCCATTCATAGACGCGTCGCTGATTATTACGGAAACTTTTGCACCTGCCTTATCAGGCATAACCGTAACCTGTGAACTGTCCGCCCTGACATTTGCCGCAGTCAGAAAACTTACGCACATTGCAAACAATACTACAAGTATTCCGGCTCCTTTTTTTCTTCCCATATTTTCAAAATCCCCCTTGTTTTATTCTCGCATACACAACAGTCCTAAACGCCGGCTGCGCTTGTTCAGGACTAACCGAAACAGAGTACAAAGCCAAACACAAACCAGCTTGCGCTTAGCGGCGCTGACCGAAACGGAGTGTAGGCGTTCGATGGTCATCAAATACCCCCTAATCTGCCGCGGGATATTCGACTATAATATACTGTTAATTTTATTATTTATGACGACTTGTGTCAATAATATCATGCGCTCTATTTATTGACTTTTCATGCATAAAATTTGATATATTATAGAATAAGAGCTACGCACTAATTGCTTAGTGCGCAGCCCCTACAATTGAATCAAATGAATAATTCTTATTATTCTGCCGCAGGTGTATGAATTACTGACACATTATCAAGACAGAAATCTTTGTTTGCTTCTCCATTCCACTTATTAGCAAAATCCTGTATCCTAATCTGCATATCAAGCTCTGTAGTATCTTCTGCAAGAATATACTCATATTCAAGAGCTCTGTTCCATTCAGCCACATTAATTTCTTTATTCATTTCAGTTTTTTCTTCACCATTATAGCAGAAAATAACTGTACAACTTGTTCCTGCCGTATCCTCTGTAAAGGCATCAAGCTTAACTGTTACTTTATCGCCTTTTTTGAAGTCTCCCGACATCAATCTTTTAGCTCCGGAAAACTGATTCCATCTGCCGGACACCTTAAGAACATTGTCTCCGTCTACTTCTGCAACCGATATGGCATCAGCAGCATAATTGGAAAGCCAGCCTGTTGTTCCGTCGTTGAAATCGCCATTTGTTATAAGCTCGTTACCAACAGAAGGTACAGAAGGTGTTGAATCATCTACTAGCTTAAGCGTTCCAAACACATCTCCAAGATTCCAGTAACTGAACTCTTTGTCAGTATTTCTAAGATAAATTTCAGCGTCTCTCTTTCCATCCTTACAGTCCTGAACGATTACGTCAAATCCTACAAGGTCTCCGGCTTCCTTAGCTTCCTTGAATGGAATCTTGAATTCTACAACATATCCACCTTCTACGAATGAATATGCAGTCTCAACTCCCTTATAGTCTTCCTTGGCAGCGTCGCTTCCGCCCTTAATCTCATTTGTCAGCGCATCTTTTGCCGTTCCGTCCTCATTCTTTGTAAGTCCTGTAAGTCTGTACTGGAACGCGTCTGTGTTCACAGCATAATCCTTGTCCATGCTGTAGTCCTCATCGAGAAAGAACTCAACGCCGTCGCGCTGATGGTCAACTTCTGCTGCAGCGTCGATATTGGCATCCATTACTTTTACAAGTCCGTAAAGATTATTCTCATCCCATGCAATCTTTGCAGATGCGGTTGTGTCAGACTCTCCCTTATTGTCGCATAATACTCTGCTGCTGACAGGAAGTTCAGGAACATCCGCCCATACATCGTCTGCAGTACCGTCTACAGTAACAGGCGTGCTGATTTTTGTCGCCGCAAAGTCAGGCGTAGGTTCAGGCTTTGGTGAAGGTGTTTCCGTTCCTGCCACATACTTTGAATGTGAGAATACTACCTTTGTAATTGTTACAGAAGCAGATGGCGTCATACCATGCACGCTGGTATCATTATGGAATAAAAGAATCTTATTAACATACCATGCATTGGTTCCTTCCGGCCTATCAGCAATCGATGCAACATACTCGCCTGACGTTATAGGATTTCCATCCTCGTCCGTCTGTCCGAATACTCCGGCCCAATCGATTACGTCCTCTGTATCCTTATTATCTCTATCTCTCCAAAGACCACTTCCATATCCGCTTCCTACATTCGTTGCATCCTTGTAGGTTATAGTTACCGTGTCGAAGTTGTTCTCTTTAAGGTCTATAGGAGTCTGGAAACCAACGCCGCAATACTGCTCGTTAACACTTATCGTAATAGAGCCGTCATCGTTAATTACATAACTTCCGCCCGCACCCTGCGTTACAACCGTCTCCTCGTTGAACTCAAGCGTATGCGGAGCCGAACCATGGTCAAGCATCTCTGCCGGAGGCGTCGGAACCGGTGTAGGCGTGCTCGGTACCGGAGTCTTTACCGGCCTCTTGGTAGGTGTAGGCGTAGGAGCTGAAGTAGGCGCGTTTGTTGAATCCGGTACATTTGTCGGATTCGGAGCACTCGTCACCACTGGCGTAGGCGTACCGACAACAGGTGCCGGCGCTGTAGTTATAACAGGCGTATCAGCTTTCTTTACAGTAACCTTAACTTTTGTCTTAACCTTCTTATTGGCTTTTGCAGTTACAGTAATCGTGGCCTTTCCCACTTTCTTACCTTTAATAACACCCTTTTTCGAAATAGTTGCTATCTTCTTGTTACTTGTCTTGTAAGTAACGGCCTTGCTCGCTTTCTTAGGGGTAACCTTCTTTACCTTGAGCGTGTACTTACCGCCAACAGTAACGTTGACGTTCTTTTTGTTCATTGTAATCTTCTTTGGCTTTTTTGCAGCCTGAGCATCAGTCCCGCCGCAATAAACGCCGGTTACAACAAGTGCGGTTGCAAGAACCAGGCTTGCAGCCCTTTTCATAATGCGTTTCATTACATTATCCTCCTTTTCAGTACAATTATACATCGAGTAATTTAACAACTCGCCCTCATTATATAGTATGTATTCTTTTACGTCAATATCCTTAGGGTGGTAAATTCTTAATTATATGGTAAAAAATTAATTAAATTTTAAGCTTCTAAATCCAAAATACCGTCTATATCTGACATTTCTGTAATAATCCAACTGCCGTCTATATTTTCGCACGTATATTTATACTCCTGTTTCACTAGTTTTGAAGTATTATCGGCATAATATACCTTTATTTTCTCTTTCGATATAATTTCAACCCGATTGTCTTCCATTCTATTAATGGAAACAATGGCGTATGATTTTACTTCTTCACGGATTCCCCTATTATGGTAATTTTTTGCAATATTACACTGCTGTTCATATACAGGGCTTCCATATAAAAGAACGTGATGCAGGCTGTCGGTGTCACCCGTATTTACCGCTTCGGTAAATACGTTTATGTAATTCGAAAATGCCTGTTCGTAATCATCCGAAATGATTCCGACATCTAATATTACATCTTCGTTCGCCGTATTATTTTCATAATCTTCTATTATCGGTTGTATATTCTCAATTTCCCGTGAGATTCCGGCATCCCCGGTATTCCCGCCATTCAAATTAGTACTTACCGTATTAACAAGAATTCCAGGTATCTGTATAATTGCGGCATCCCCGCCGTCTTTTACTTTCATAACTCCGGTTCCGCATGTCACGCCGAGCGACAGCGCCGCTGAAAGGATGAGCGGAACCATCATCCATAATGAATAGCGCCTTCTGCTGCTAATAGCGCGTATTCTGTGCTCCATTTCTTTTCCACGCCTGCTCATGGGCGTCATCGAATATCTGAAATCCCCCCATCTTGCATCCTTTGCAAGCCTGACAAGCATTTCCCCATACCTTATACGGTTTTCCTCTCCTATTTTTCCTAAAACTGTCTCGTCACAGAATAGCTCCGCATCCTTCTTAGAATATATTACGGCAGCCCATAAAAACGGATTGAACCAGTATAAAGATATGAGAACGATTCTAAACGCCGCCCATATGTGGTCTCTGTGTATATAATGAACATATTCATGCGTTATTATCTGTTCCAGTTCACCGACCCCTATCCTCGTACGCATGTCCGCGTCTCCATTCCCGTCATCCGAAACAAGCGCCTCGGGAATATAGATTGCGGGACGAAGAAACCCATACAGGCATGGAGTATCAATACTGCAAACGGTATATATGTTCACACCATTTCTTCTGCCGTAAAATATACGGCGTTTTTTCATGCTTATCAGCATGTTTACGTTCGAAATAATAATCCATAACAACAATACTGCCGATACTATGACACTCCCGGAAATTATGTACTGCCAGACAGTTCCCCTGCGGCTTTCAAGCGGAATATCTCCGGCCACATTGCTATCATTTTTTGAAAGGACGCCGGATGAATATATACCCGATTCATTTTGCACCGCACTGCCGGCCACACCGTCTTCCGGTAAAATATCTGCCGCCTCGCCTAAGCAATCCCGGCTGTCAGAAGATATACCGGACAGTATAACGTTAGAAAAAACATTTCCTATGTTAATCGGCGCAGGTATGAAATTAACCGGTATAATAAAACGCAGCAACACTATAAGCCATAGTGAATAAATGGCCGCATAGCGTATTCTTCCAATAAAAATTCTGCGAATACAAAGAATCATAACAACCAGCAGAGATGATTCCAACATCCATTCAAAAAATCCTTCCATCAAATTTCCCTGTTCCTTCCGTATATTACTTTACATCTACTGTTCTTTTTTCAGCCTGTCCTTCTCAGCGTCCAATATTTCCTGCAATTCTTTAATATCCTCATCGGACAGACGATTCTGATGAACAAGCGAGCTCATCAGGAGGCTGACGCTTCCGTTATAAATCCTGTTCAAAAAATCTTTCGTCTCCTGTACGACTACATTTTCCTTTTTTACTTTAGGATAGAAGAATTTTGTCTTTCCGTTTTCCTCAAAACCAATCAGATTCTTCTTAGTCATTCTCCGAAGCATGGTCGCGCAGGTACTTTTACTCCATCCCATCCGTTCGTCGAGCAATGGTACAATCTGCATGAGTGAAAGGCGTTTCTCCTCCCAAAGACAATCCATAACGTACCATTCGCTGTTAGTTACACGAATCTCCTGTTTCACAATATCCTCCTTTACCGCGTTCATCAAGTGAACGCAATACGTGTTTTTGTGTCATTACAAATAGTATAATTTCTTAAGTTTAAAATGTCAACCTATATAATAAAATACTTAGTTCTATATATTTGTTCAACATATGAGAATATAATTGATATGAAAATATAATTGGATTTCATACTTGATAATCTTCGATAAACAGGATTTAGAACAATGAATCTCGTTTTGCAAAACTCTTCGCCTCCGGCGGGTTACTGTAAGCAGCATATTCCATTCCGCCGGAGTGCAGTTCTTGCGAAGTGTTTTTATTTTATAGAATGCATTTTCCTATAAAGGAATAATCCCCTTACAGCGCAAGCTCCAACGCTATTTTTTTAAGAGTCTCGGCAGAACTCCAAAGCGACTGTATCTCGTTATCACTGAGCGAAATGGGGACATGGGTTTCCACACCCTCGGCTCCGACAATTGCAGGCATGCTCAGTGCAATTTTTTCTATTCCGTAACTGCCATGCATTATGGCGGATATCGGAAGAATTGACTTTTCATCTCTTACAATACACTCGCATATACGCTTTACGGACATCGCTATTCCATAGTACGTCGCCTGCTTCTTCGCAATTATCTCATACGCGCTGTTTTTTACATTTTCAGCAATCACCCGCATTTCCTTCTCATGGTTAAAATGTCCGCGCATTTCGCAAAAATCATTAACCGGTATACCGGAAATGTTAGTACTGCTCCATGCGGCAATTTCGCTGTCGCCATGCTCCCCGATTATGAAGGAATGAACGCTGCGGCTGTCGACGCCCAGATGCTCGCCAAGCGCATATTTAAGCCTTGATGTGTCAAGTACCGTACCGGAGCCGATTACCCTCTTATCCGAAAATCCGCTTAATTTTACAGCGGCATAAGTAAGGATATCAACGGGATTAGCCACAATAAGCAGTATTCCCTGAAAGCCACGCTTAGCAATTTCAGGAATTATATTCTTAAAGATAGCTACATTCTTATGCACCAGGTCAAGTCTTGTCTCATCCGGCTTCTGATTTGCCCCAGCCGTCACAAGAATTATAGACGCATCCGTTATATCGTCATAATTTCCGGCGTATATTTTCATCTGTCCGGCAAACGGAATCCCATGGGCGATATCCATGGCTTCACCGTCCGCTTTGTCATAATTGACATCAAGCAGCACCATTTCAGTAAAAAGACGGCTCTGCATAAGTGTAAATGCAATAGCGGAACCTACAAATCCACATCCGATTACCGCTACTTTTTTTGAATTCATTTGATTTTCCATTTTTTATTCCTCCGCAAAATAAAATTCAATATTTATTATTCCGGTTATTCTGTAAGAATATTTACATTTTTTTAAATTCATATTTTATATTGTTTTCCAGACAAAAAACCGTCTTACATATAAATTAAATACACTTTGCGCAAACAACGCTTTGGCGAAATGGAATTTGTTCTGTAATAAAAAAATTATTTAAAAAAATTAAGCTAAATTAATTAAATAATGGTTGACATTTTAGACCTGCTGCAATATAATTTGATTTACAATGTAAACCCAAGAAAAAATATTTCGGAAAGGTATGATGAACATGGCAGAAAACATTAGATTTAGCAAGAGCAAAGGTTTGGATTCACTGAGAGGCGTAGCTATAACGGGTATCGTCCTGTACCACCTTTTTCCCTCGGTCTTTTGCGGAGGTTTCCTGGGCGTTCCGCTGTTTTTTGTACTATCGGGCTATCTCATGTTCATAACGAGCGAACGCGCCGGCTCAAGGGGGGCTTTCAATATAGGCTATTATTATAAGAAACGCATAAAAAAAATATTCCCTCCCCTGTTTGCAATGGTAATGGCCGTATGCTGCTATCTCACGCTCATACAGAGTAATCTCCTAATCGGAATGTGGCGGGAGGTATTAAGCGTATTTCTCGGATTCGACAACTGGTGGCAGATAAAACAGAGCGCGTCTTATTTTTCAAAACTTGCAAACGCCTCGCCCTTTACTCATCTGTGGTTTCTCGCCGTAGAGATACAGTTTTATGCGATTTGGCCTATACTTTACATTATATATAAAAAATGCTGCAACATTTTTGGCGGAAAAAGAATGTGCTTTATATTTTTGCTGCTCGCACTTATGTCAGCGCTTAAAATGTCCTTTCTGTACACACCGGGCGACGACCCTTCAAGAGTCTATTATGGCACGGACACTATGGCGTTTTCACTGTTTACCGGAATTTTTCTAGGCGCGGCAAGACAACAGTATGAGGAACTTCGCTTCAAATTCTTTCATAAACCTTTTGCGGCGCTTGGCTTATTTTTGCTCGTATTATGTATACTATTCGTCACCGTCGACGGACAGAGCAGCTTCCTTTATCAGGGCGGAATGTTTTACATAAGCGTTATTTTTGCCGTTATGATTAACATTATGGAAAATCATGAGGCTTCTATACGAAAGCTTCCTATCACTTCACCGCTCTCATTTCTTGGAAAAAAGAGCTACAATATTTATTTGTGGCATTACCCGTTAATAATACTTGCACTCGTCTAAAATATGAGACAGGACAATTGCTTAAAAACTATTTTAATTACAATTTTAAGTAATTGCCCTTCCTTAAATACATATTCGGAGGATACGGATGAATAAAGAAATAAAAAAGAGAAGAATAAAATTATATATAAAGATTACCGTACTTATAGTAATAACACTTATTGGCTGCTACGGAATTATAAAGGCGCCAAAATCAGATAAGGACATACTGGAAAGGGAACTTGCAGAAAACGAACGCGCACTGCAGCAGACAAACCGTCCGCATGAATATACAGACGCGCCGACCGAAACTGTTTCTCCGGGATCAAATTCCTCCGAGACCGCGCGTCCGCAAACATCTGCAGACGATGACACTGATAATAACGCACCATATAATACAAGCACTCCCGAAGCCGGCACATCCGAAGCTGGCGCATCCAAAACAGACGCGCCGCAGGGCGGGTCATCCCTCACACCTTACCCTGACCGCCCTGCCGACAACAAAACAGAGAAAGACAACAATAAAAAGGATAAGGATAAAACGGATGCGCCGGACAAATCCGGAAAGGACATATCCGTTATAGGCGATTCGGTATTTTTAGGCGCGTCGCCTTCATTCAAAGAGCTGTATCAGGACGCCGTAATTGACGCAAAAGTGTCAAGACAGGTAAGCCAGGGACTGGGTATTGCAAAAGAACTTGACAAAAATGGCAGCCTTGGCAGCACGGTAATCATATCGCTCGGAACAAACGGCAATTTTAATGAATCTACAGGGCAGGAGCTTATCGACTACCTTGGACCCGACCGAACGATATACTGGATAAATGCATACGGCAAGAAGCTTGCTATTCAGGACGACGTCAACAAGACAATCAACAAGCTTGCCGATGAAAATGATAACGTTCATGTTATCTCCTGGGCGAAAAAGGCCAAAAAGCATTCCGACTGGTTCTATCAGGACGGTATTCACCTCAATAAGGAGGGACAGAAAGGATTCGCCAAATTTGTAAGCGGGGCAATTAACGGAGAGGAGTAAAATAATTTTCTTTACCTACAGCCTGATAAGCTTACTGTATTTCTTTTTGAGCTTTGCAGGCGCTTTTAAAACCGCCTTATTTGATATGCCCGAAAAAGCTTTTTTCCCGACAGCCTTTAGCTTATACGATTTGACCGTAATTTTTTTGAGTCCTGCGCAGCCTGCGAACGAGCCCGCGCCTATCTTTTTTATATTAGCCCCGATAGTAACGCTTTTTAATTTCTTCCAGTTTTTAAATGCCTTATTTCCTACGGCCGTTACTTTCAGCGTGCGCCCCTTAATTTTTACGCTTGACGGAATCACGGCCTTTTTTATTGTCTTCTTTGTCGGAGCCGTGACCGATACCGTGCCGCCCGTCTTCGTCAGCGAAGTGACCTTATACTTATACCCTTTGTACTTGTATGTCTTTCCCTTTTTAATATTCTTTGCCGGTGTGACAGGCGGGTTTTGTACCGGCTGCGCCGGCGTCTGTGTCTGTACATGATTGCCGGAGCCGCCTGACGATGTATCATCAGTGATTGGCGGTTTCGGCCTCGGTATAGGCGTCTCCTGCTCGTAGGAATCCGCCGCGTCGTTTCTGTCCGACGGGTCTGTTATGGCGCTAAGGTTTGACGGCTTTCCATAGCTTAACGCGCCTGCCGCGGCCTCATGATGAATCCCGTTTTTCTGTTCCGGTATAATATCGTAATCAAGCATAAATGTTTTGTCAGGACCGAGATAGCTTTCTTTCAAAGCCTTATTGCTTATGACAAGCCTTTCAACGCCGAGCCCGGCATGCATTCCGTATATTCTGACCGT
>JAAVXK010000086.1 GCA_022790615.1 Lachnospiraceae bacterium | reverse complement strand
GTAAAAAGAAGCCAAGTCATGCCCCGTAGCTTGCTGCGGGGTATTTGACTCCGGGCTCGCTCGCGCTTTCGTTACAGACAGTTGCCCGGAGCCTGTGTAAACGGTTATTATTAAGCGATTGCCCTTAAAATTACCCTGAAAATATGTAATTGAGTGTAGACAATTTATAGAAAAATGTGATATACTCAAACAAGTATATAAGTTTTGACAGATTCATTTATGTATAGATGATATGTACATAAAAAACATGTTCGAAACGTATGCGGAAATAAAAAAAGGGAGGAAGATATGTAAATGAAAAAGGGTAGAATTGTTGCCTCGGTTCTCGCTCTTGCGCTTACGGTTACATCAGTATGCGTACAGACTGGAGAAGCCGATGCAGCCAAAGCTAAGAAAGTTTCCCTCAAAAGCAAGGCAAGCGTTACAGTTGGTAAGACTGTAAAGCTTAAGCTTAAGAATGGAAACAAGAAAGCAAAAGTAACATGGAAATCTGCAAAGAGTAAGATTGCCAAGATTAACAAGAAAAAGGTAAAAACTAAGGGCAATCAGGCAACCGTTATTAAGGGAGTCAAGAAAGGAACATCTAAGATAACGGCTTCTTATAAGCTTGGCAAGAAGAAAGCTAAAAAGTATACTTGTAAGCTTACAGTTAAGACAGCTGGACCAACACCTAATGTAAGCCAGGCTCCGGTACAGTCAACAGCGCCTACCGGTGCTCCTCAGCCTACGGTAGCGCCTACGGAGGCAGTGAACCCGCCTGTAGTATCTGAGACGCCTACTAATGCGCCGAAACCTACGCCTACAAAGAAGCCGACGCCGACGCCAAAGCCGACACCGGTGGCTGATATCGAGATATATAAGATTAACAGGGATATAGTTGTCGACGGCACTATTGACGCGGCATGGGATTTTGCACCAAAGCATGAGATTAAGAATTGGAAGGCTGATTCTGACGACAAGACAGCACAGACTTCTAACGCTTATGCGAAGATTCTTTGGACAGAAAAGAATCTCTATATTATGGTAGAGGCTGATGACCCTGAAATTGATTCAGGCAATGAGGCTGACTATAATCAGGATTCTGTAGAAATCTTTGTTGACGAGTACGATAACAAAGAAGAATGGGGAAGCAGCAACGAGTTCCAGTACCGTACCGTTATCAAGAGAGATGCAAGTACGAATCCGGAGGAGACACCGAAACCTTTAGGTTCGCTTACCGACAAGACACACTGGGACGGAGAAGAAATCCAGACGGCAGTTAAGACTACCGAAAAGGGTTATGTGGTAGAATATGCAATACCGCTTCACAAGGCTCCGGTTGAGAAAGGATTCATTGGAGTTGAAGTACAGGTTAACGATGCGCAGGGCGGAGAAAGAAACGGAACATGGAATCTATTCGCAGACCCTGCAAACGGAGATGCAATTCCATACGATTCAACATTAGTATTCGGAGACTGCCAGTATGCAATTAAGAGGGAGCCTAAGCAGATTGAGCTTAACTTCTCAGACCCTGGAAGCACGAACATGGAATTGCCTGACCAGTTCTCTGAGAAAGATGCAGATGGTAACATTCCGTACTATGATGAGAACGGTAACGTGGTATGTACTAAGATTCTTGAGGAACAGGAAGACGACACTATCAAAACAATTTACAAGGATGCTTCCGGAAAAGAGATTGATAAGCCGGTCGGAAACAAAAAGCCTAATGCGGACAACGCAACTATGAACACCCAGGCAAGATATGACAGTGAAAATGGTCTTGTATATTGCCAGACTGCCAACAACATAGTTATATACTTCCCAGAGGACAGAAGAGTTCTTAAAGGAGAGAAAGCTGAAATTACCATCGAGGGAACTTATACCCCTGATGAGGGCGCTGAACCTACTGACGATGATACCATATTCAGAACATGGATGGTTGACACGGAGAACAAAAAACTTTTAGGTGATGGTCCGGTAACTACATCGAATCAGGTTTATATTTACTATAAAGACATTAAGTCGGATGATGGTAAATTTAATTTTGTAGGTGAACTTGAGGCAACTGGTCCTGATAAAGAATTTGCAGACGACGGATATGCGAGCGACGGTACATGCGACGCCATTATGATTAAAGCGCCTATCTGGAATGGTACAATGGGCAATCTTGTGCTTAGTAAAGTTGTGCTTACTGTGTTTGACCCTGCAATTCCTCCGGAAGACCCGCCAGCAGTAACAGAACCGCCGACAACGACAGACGCGCCATCGGTAACGGATGCACCATCAACAACAGATGCGCCTTCAACAACGGATGCACCATCGACAACAGATGCGCCTTCAACAACGGACGCACCTTCCACAACAGACGCTCCATCCTATGGCTTTAATGAGGATGAAACGGAGTATAGGTTGGAACTGACTAAAGATACGGTCAAGAAAGGTCAAGGCTGGGATCCTGACTTAAATTGTACGTATAATGAAGATGGTACAGTTACAATTGTTAGAAATGTAGAAATTGGAATTCAGCTTCCTAAGAGTGTATATTCCGAGCATAAATTTAGCAAAGCAATAATTTCTTATAAAGATTCAACAAATGCAGGTAAGAAATTTGGCTATGTTGTTAAATATGACAGTGATTCAACAAACTGGGGCAGCGGTGAGGAAAACCAAAGCGGATGGGATATGCTGTCAGGTGAAGGAACAGCGGAGATTGTACCTAAAGATACAGAGAAGAATTTTTCAGGTATAAGATTGTTTGACGGTGATGAAAATGCATCTATTACAATTACGTCTATCGTGTTTGTAAAATAATTTGAAGTTACAGTATAATTTTTGGTATAGTTTTAAAACTGTAATTATTAATCGAAATGTCTTCCAGGGTTTTATAAC
The DNA here is from genome assembly GCA_022790615.1 of Lachnospiraceae bacterium. GTDB lineage: Bacteria > Bacillota > Clostridia > Lachnospirales > Lachnospiraceae > V9D3004. The sequence continues at coordinate 28,630 of JAAVXK010000086.1, read as the reverse complement.
TTTGGAAGACATTTTTATAAGCGGAGAATGATATGACAAAAAAAGTTGTTGTTGGTATGTCCGGGGGAGTCGACTCTTCTGTTGCGGCATATCTGTTAAAGGAACGCGGTTATGAAGTTATAGGAGTTTCGCTGCAGACTTTTAATGAAAAGGGAAAAGACATTGAGGACGCTGAGCGCGTCGCAGGGACGCTTGGGATACCGTTTTATATTATCAATGTATGTGAAATGTTTGAGAAAGAAATCATTAACGGGTTTGTTAGTGAATATATGAATGGAAGAACACCGAATCCCTGCTGCGTGTGTAATGCGAGAATAAAGTGGAAGGTTTTGCTTAAGTGGGCTTTAGAAAACGGTGCGGAGTACATTGCAACAGGGCACTATGCACGCATAGACCGTCTGCCCAATGGAAGATATGCTGTCTGTAACTCAATTACGGCAAAAAAAGACCAAACATACGCACTGTGTAATCTAAGTCAGGAACAGCTTGCCCACACGATAATGCCTGTCGGGGAACTTGAAAAGAAAGACGTACGTAGGATTGCCGAAAGAATTGGAATAGACGTTGCCGGCAAACCTGACAGTCAAGACATATGCTTCGTACCGGATAATGATTATCCAGCATTTATTAAAACTAAGATGGGAATTCAATGCGCCCGGGGGAATTTTGTTGATACAGACGGTAATATACTGGGTGAGCATAAAGGGATATTCTGTTATACGATAGGACAGAGAAAAGGGCTGAACCTTGCAATGGGAAAACCTGTTTTTGTTAATAAAATACGTCCTGAAACCAATGAGGTTGTCGTGGGCGGCGAGGATATTATATTTTGCACTATGCTTGAGGCAGGTAATATTAATCTTATGGGAGCGGCATCAATTCATACCGGAGACAGGTTCATGGGAAAGATACGATATGCGCATGCCGGAGAAATGTGTACGGTTACTTATTTTGACGGCGACACTATAAAGCTAAGGTTTGATAAACCAGTAAGGGCTGCGACGCCGGGACAATCCGTGGTGCTGTATAGCGGTCCATATGTTATGGCTGGGGCAGTTATATCAGGATGATAAATCGAATTTGCATAAAATGATAGTTTGTATGTTGCATCTTATGTGGATAATCTGGTATTTGGCATTATAAAACACATGCTGTTACGAAAGATTGTTTTACAATACATTCTTTTAGGTTATAGATATAATATTTTGGGTTATAGATATAATATTTTATGTTATAGTAAAAATAGTATAGTCTATAATTCGGATTACAAATATAGGATAGCGATAATATTTGATAAAATAATATTTGCGGGTGATATATATGAATTTGGATAACATAAGAAAAGAAATAGATGAGACGGATAAGGAAATGTTCAAACTATTTGAGCGTCGAATGAAGCTTGCCGGAGAGGTTGCGGCGTCCAAGCTTGAGACAGGAGACTGCATCTATAAGCCTGACAGGGAGAAAGCTGTGATTGAAAGATTTAAAAGCGGTGCTCCTGATAATATGAAATGGTATTATGAGGCATTTATAAGAAAGGTAATGCTTATAAGCAGGGAGTATCAGTACAGTATAATTAGTGAAAGTGCAGAAAATAGCATTTATGGCGAGACAAATGGCAGTAGTGAGATTACATTGTCGTTTTCATATAAATATGGCTGGCCTGATAATATAGTTGTAGCTATTGGAGACACGGGTGCGGCTGTTACTGATTTTAAAAAGGACGGCGACATATACACAATAACGCTTCATAATATTGAATCCCAAAAATTAAAAGCGTTATTGACGCTTATTGAGTGTGAAAGTGATGGAAGTGTATATGTCAGTTGAAGCGAAAAGATCGTTCCAGCAAGCGGCGGTGCTAGGGCGTGTCTGAAAGCTCATTCCCGCCATCTGCACGCCCCGCTTTGCGTGATATTTTCGCCAAATTTTATATTTTATCTATAATCGCCTTACCTTTTATACTTGAATTTACATTAAAATAAGAAAGTATAGTTGCGGCAATATCTGAGAAGCTGTCCCGCGTATGATAGTTTACACCGCCCTGAACCTCTTTGCCGTATATTACAAGCGGGATATACTCGCGTGAATGGTCGGTTGACTCTGTTGCAGGATCGCAGCCGTGGTCAGCGGTAATCATAAGCATATCTTCACCGCGTAGCTGCGCAAGTATATCAGGTAGACGCTCATCAAAGTAATTAAGCGCTTTGGCATAACCGTCTACGTCATTTCGGTGTCCGTACAGCATATCATAGTCTACAAGATTTGTAAAACAAAGTCCGTTAAAATCCCTTTTCATATATTCAAGTGTTTTTTCGATTCCGTCTGCGTTATCTACCGTCCTCACATAATCGGTTACTCCGCGTTCGGCAAATATATCGACAATCTTACCGACAGACAGCACGTCAAAGCCGTGGCTTTTCAGAATGTCAAGCATTGTGTCTGCAGGCGGTGTAAGTGAGAAATCGTGGCGGTTTTTCGTTCTGGTAAAATTGCCCGGTTCACCAATAAACGGCCTGGCAATTACGCGTCCTACGCCATGCTTTCCTGTCAGAATCTTTCTTGCCGTGCGGCAGTAATCGTAAAGTGTTTCAACAGGGATAATATCTTCATGTGCTGCAATTTGAAATACCGAATCGGCGGACGTATATACGATCAGACGGCCCGTTTTCATGTGCTCGGCTCCGTATTCCTTTATTACCTCGGTTCCCGAATAAGGCTTGTTGCATAGTATATCTCTGCCGGTCTGCCGAATGAACTCTTCAATCACCTCATCCGGAAAACCCTCAGGATATGTGGGCAGCGGTGAAGGCGAAATTACGCCTGCAATTTCCCAGTGTCCTATCGTTGTGTCCTTTCCTTTGGACATCTCTGCTAACCGGCAGAAAGAACCGCATGGACTGGCACATTTATCGCCAATAGTAACGCCGTCAATATTGAATAAGCCAAGGCGGCGCATGTTTGGCATACCGTTAAAAAATGGGCTTGACGCGGCTGAACGCAGGGTATTACTGCCGGAATCACCGTATTCTGCAGCGTCGGGAAGCTCGCCGATTCCCACGCTGTCAAGTACAATTAAAAATACACGTTTCATATAAAAACTCCTTTCTGTGCAGGAAAAAACGCATGAACTTTTGTCCCGTGTGCTGTATCGTATAATATATATAGTATAAGGCAATCATGACTACATTTCAATTATCAGCAAGACAAAATACAAAAAATAAGATACAATGAAATTAATAAAAAATGGCGTCAAATAATTGTAATCAGACTTGCCTTACTGTAAAATGAATAATATTTTGAAATATAGGAAACGGGGTATTACTATATGATACATACTGTGAAGATAAGGAACGCATATCCTCCGGAAAGGATGGAACACATGTCGCGATGAAGGATAGAGCCGGCATAATTATGATTGTGTGATTTGCCGTGAAGCGGTTTTGCATGGCTGTACAACGGCTGACATATGGAATAAATGACAAGATAATGGTTAGATTAACTTATAAAGCCGGTATGCCGCTTTCAGCGGCGCCGCAATAAGTCAAATGACCGGGAATTGTATATGTAAATTTAAGAAGAAAAAATGAGAAAGTATTAGAAAGTCTTATTAAATAAGCTTTTGTAAAATAGTATAAGGTTGAAATCAGAAAATATTTGAAATGAGGTGACGCTACATGCGAATTGGAATGGGATATGACGTACACAGGCTTGTTGAGGGCAGAAAGCTTATAATTGGGGGTGTTGAGATACCCCATGTTTTGGGGCTTCTCGGTCATTCAGACGCCGATGTACTCATTCATGCAATTATGGATGCCCTTCTTGGGGCGGCAGGTCTTGGCGACATAGGAAAACATTTTCCGGATACGGACGAGCAGTATAAGGGGATATCAAGCATACGTCTTTTGGAAAAGGTAGCCGAACTTTTGGAGAAGGAAATGTTCGTAATAAGCAATATCGATGCGACAATAATAGCGCAAAAGCCTAAAATGAGGCCATATATAGATACTATGGAGAAAAATATTGCCAACGCCCTGCATATAGATGCGGGCCAGATTAATATAAAGGCGACAACAGAGGAGGGTCTTGGCTTCACGGGAACGGAGAAAGGAATAGCGTCACAGGCAATATGCCTTTTGCAGACTGTTTATGAGGGCGCGGTGACGGTTGCAGATTCGGAAGCGAAAGGCTGCGGCGGCTGCAGGGGCTGCGGCGTGTAAGAGATTGAAAAAATCAAGATTGAAAAATAAATTATGTTTGGATTGACCCATTTATGTTAATGTGATAATATTTGTATACGGAAAAGCCCTATGACAGGGTGGCAGCCTCCCAAGCTGTCGCTGTAAAACTGCCAGCGTGTTTTTGGATTCGCTGGACTTACAACAGATGGGAGGTGGCGCTGATGACGGATTATGAAATCATGATGATATTTATTGGAATAATTGCCTTGATAATATCATTTGGCAGTCTGCTGGTAGCGTTGCTTGCCTACATAGATAGGAAGAACAAGCGAAAATAGAAAATGCCCAACCTGTCTGCAAACAGGCTGGGCAGTGTTCATTAGAACATTAAACCATTGCATGGGAGTGTCCACTTTGGAATAGGATACTGTCCGTGTGAAAGACATCTGTCATCTTCAAGTGTCTTTCATTATGTTTAGTGTAGCATAGTAAAATGATTTATGCAAGTATAATAAAAAACACAAACATCACATCAAACATTATTATAATGATCTATCCTTGACAAATATATTTCCAGAGAATAATATTAATTAAACGCTTAAAGAAACAATCCGGAGGGGATATAATGAAGATATATAACACGCTTAGCCGCAGAAAAGAAGAATTCATACCGATAGAGGAAGGAAAGGTAAGGATGTATGTCTGCGGGCCAACGGTTTACAACTATATCCATATTGGAAATGCAAGGCCCATGATAGTATTTGATACGGTGAGGAGATACATGGAATACAAGGGATATGACGTAAACTATGTATCGAATTTTACGGATGTTGACGATAAGATAATTGCGAAGTCTATAGAAGAAGGCGTCAGCGCCGCAGAGATTGCCGCTAGATACACGAAAGCCGCACAGGACGATATGGAAGGAATGAATGTAATGCCTGCGACGGTACATCCTAAGGCTACGGAAGAAATTGGCGGAATGATTGAACTCATTCAGACCCTTATTGATAAAGGGTTCGCATACGAGAAAAATGGCACGGTATTTTACCGTACGCGCAAGTTTAAGGACTACGGCAAGCTTTCCGGCAAAAACCTTGACGACCTTGAGGCGGGTTCAAGAATTGCCGTTGACGACGAGAAGGAAGACGCGATGGACTTCGTGCTGTGGAAACCGAAGAAAGAGGGAGAGCCCGCATGGGAGTCTCCATGGGGCGACGGTCGTCCGGGATGGCATATAGAGTGTTCCGCAATGAGCAACAAATATCTTGGCAAGACGATCGACATACATGCCGGAGGCGAAGACCTCGTGTTCCCGCACCATGAAAATGAGGTGGCGCAGAGCGAGGCGGCAAACGGAGTTGAATTTTCAAGGTACTGGATGCACAACGCCTTTCTTAACATTAACAACCATAAGATGTCAAAGTCGGCCGGGAACTTTTTTACCGTTAAAGATATAGCCAAAAAATATCCGCTGCAGGTGCTTCGATTCTTCATGCTGAGCGCGCACTACAGAAGCCCGCTTAACTTTAGCGATGATTTGATGGAATCCGCGGCAAAGTCGCTTGAAAGGATATGTACCGCCGTCTTTAACTTAACTCACCTTGCAAGTGCGGCAAAAGACAGGGATTATGACGACGGTGAAAAAGAGTATATGGAAAAAATCGGCGCTCTTAAAGATAAGTTTGAGGCTGCCATGGAGGACGACTTTAACACGGCCGACGCTATAGCAGCTATCTTTGAGATAGTAAAACTTGCGAATTCAGAATTAAGCGCGGAGAGCGCAAGACATGCGGTTGAGGAGACTAGAATTCTAATAATAGAGCTGTGCGGCATACTTGGAATCATATGTGAAAAGGATGACGAGATGCCGGACGAGGATATAATAAAACTGATTGAGGAGCGCACGAATGCCAAAAAAGAGCGCAATTTTGCAAGGGCGGACGAGATAAGGGAAGAACTGCTTGCAAAGGGCATACAGCTTGAAGATACGAGGGAAGGCGTGAGATGGAAAAGAGTCTGAACAATATCCCGGATATAATATGCGAGGAGTACGGATACAAAAAGCATGAGCCAAAAACACTCTCACCGCTTACGCTTGCATTTATAGGAGATACCGTATTTGACTTAATCGTCAGGACGAGGGTTATAGCGAGAGGCAACGCCCCGGTAAATAAACTGCATAAGTACGCGAGTAATATTGTAAACGCAACGGCGCAGGCGGTCATTGCAGATATGCTTATGCCAAGGCTTACGGAGGAGGAGACTGTTATATTCAGGCGCGGCAGGAATGCAAAGCCGCACACGACCGCGAAAAATGCAAGCAATATCGATTACAGAACCGCGACAGGCCTTGAGGCGCTTCTCGGGTGGCTGTACCTTGACGGGCGGATAGACAGAATTATGGAGCTAGTACTTCCGGTTATTTTGGAATATGAGAAAGAGAAATGGGGATAATAAATGAGATACGAGGAATCAGTCTGTGAGGGAAGAAATCCCGTTATAGAGGCATTTCGTTCAGGCAGGAGCGTAGACAGGGTATTTATACTGGATGGATGCAGCGACGGGCCGGTAAAAACAATTATAAAGGAGGCGCGACAAGCGGGCGCAATAGTTAACTATGTAAAAAAAGAACGTCTCGACGCCATGTCCGAGTCGGGCAGGCACCAGGGCGTGATAGCGTACGTTGCCGCGTATCATTATGCGGACGTACAGGAAATGCTTGACGCCGCCGGCGCAAAAAATGAGCCTCCATTTATCATTATTCTCGACGGTATTGAAGACCCGCATAATCTTGGCGCAATAATAAGAACGGCTAACCTTGCGGGGGCGCACGGAGTTATAATACCGAAGCACAATGCGAGCGGCCTTACGGCGACGGTTGCAAAGGCGTCGGCCGGAGCGCTTAACTATACGCCGGTTGCGAAAGTTACGAACCTATCAAAGACTATAAAGGAACTTAAAGGTAAAGGAATGTGGTTTGTATGCGCGGACGCGGACGGCGACCAGATGTACAGGCTGAATCTGACGGGTCCGATTGGACTCGTAATAGGAAATGAGGGAAAGGGAGTAAGCAGGCTGGTTAAGGAGAACTGTGACTTTACAGCCTCTATACCGATGAAAGGCGATATAGATTCCCTTAATGCATCGGTTGCAACAGGCGTGCTTGCATATGAGATTGTAAGACAGCGGCTTGGGAGTTAGGAAATAAATGAGATATGATTTTGAGTCTATGTCGGATTCGGATATAATCGCCCTGATTCAATCCGGTGAGGACAGCATGCAGAGCGCAATGGAGTATTTTCTTGACAAATATAAGGGGCTTGTGTTAAAGCGGGCCCGTACAATGTATCTGGTTGGCGGCGACAGAGACGATTTGATACAGGAGGGCATGATTGGTCTGTATAAGGCCGTTCTCGAGTTTGACGTTGAAAGGCGGATACCGTTTCAGGCGTTTGCTGCCAGAGTGGTATACCAGCAGATGTGCAATGCCATTCATGCATCGAACAGAAAAAAGAACAGTCCACTGAACGAATACATATCAATATATACGGAAACACAGGAGTCGTATGGATATGAATCTGCCCAGTCATCTATACTGGATACGATGGAAGCGAATATAAATTCAAATCCTGAAGATTTTCTTATTGACAAAGAGAATGCAGATATGATAGAATTTGAACTTGGAAAGTGTCTTAGCGATTTGGAGAAAAAAGTGTACAAGTTATATATCGAAGGCGTTGACTACAGAAATATAGCAAAGCAGCTTGAAAAAACTCCGAAAGCGATAGACAATGCTCTGCAGCGTATAAGGGTTAAGGCGGGCAGGGTTGTTAACAGGCACAATTCATAATAATAGGCTGGCATGGCACAGATGGTAGCGCACCTCATTGGTAGTGAGGAGGTCACGGGTTCGATTCCCGTTGCTAGCTTAATACAAACCGGCATCTGTGGTATTATTGCAGATGCCGGTTTGTATTTATGACAGATGCAAATATAATAACGAAATGGAGCGTGTGAATATATTGTCTAAGTCAAAGCGTATAATAAAGCCTGACAAATGTATATTGCTTACATGGTTTGCAATGGCCGTTATTCCCCTTATCGTTCATTTGGATGAACGCGGAAATATATTCAGGGATTATGCATGGTTTTCATCTAATGAGACGAATTTTGACTTCTTTTTAGTATGGAAAATGTACGGTTTATTTGCCGTTATGGCGGCTATGTTTCTATACGCCATGACCGATTTTTATAATGGTAAAAGAAGCGCCTTACACAGGGAAAAACGAAAGAACGCGGGATTTGTCTTACTATTGGCGGGGCTGTATGTCGTTCTGGCGCTTTTATCCGCTATATTTGCGCATGATACGGGTTCCGCGTTTTTGGGCGGGTATGCGCAGTATGAACCCATAATCGTACTTGCGGCTTATGTTGTAATATTTATGTTTACATATTTTTATGTCAACGGTACCGAGACGCTTATGTTCCTTTATGGAATGTTGGTTGCGGGAATTGCGGTTCTATCCTTAATTGGAGTGACACAGTATTTGAATATGGATTTTTACGGCTCGGATATAGGAAAATCTCTTATTACATTGTTCAGTAACGTGGATTCTGACAGGGTGTCGCTCAAATTTGAACCTGGAAGGGTATATATGTCGCTGTACAATCCGAATTACGTAGGTTCTTATGTTATTTTAGTTTTGCCGATTGTGGCTGTGGGAATGGTGATATTTAAGAAAATGTGGCCAAAGGCGGCATGCGCAGTCATAGCGCTGATGCTTGTGATATGTCTTATAGGCTCGGGTTCCGTAACGGGAATGACAGCGTTAATACTATCGGCCGTTTTGTTCTTTTTGCTCGCGTTTGCCGCGGTAAAAAACGCTCATAAGAAGATTATTACAGCTACGGCCATTACGTGTGTAATTGCCGCCGCCATAGCGCTTGCGAATATGGAAGTCATTAAGAATGCCGTGTCAAAATACAGGATGGAAAAAGATAATTTTATTATTCGGGAAATGGAACTTTCCGGGGACGGCGTTATTATAGATTATAAAGGAGAGAAGCTTCGTATCGCGTGTGAAAATGAAGTATCGGGACCTTCTCTTTCCTTGTATGACGGTAGTGGCAAACAGCTTTTACTTTCTGCCGTAGGCGATAATAACGGCGGTATGGCCGTTGCAGGAAACGATTTTTATTCTGAGCTTGTAATTGGCAATGTGAGCCTTGCTAGTAATACGAGAGGTTTTTACGCAAAATGCGGTGAAAATACATTTGTTTTTACGAATGATAACGACGAGGGCAAATATATGTATTACAATCCTCTTGGTAATATAACGGATGATATTGTTAATTCACATGGAGTTCTGTTTGATAATTATGAGAGATTTGCATCCGGAAGGGGATTCATCTGGTCAAGAACGATACCGCTTCTGGCCGATAATTTAATAATTGGATGCGGTCCTGATAATTTTGTATATGAATTTCCTAACAATGACTATGTTTCACTCATGAATAACGGATATATTGGGGAAGTTGTGACAAGGCCGCACAACATGTATCTGCAGATCGGGGTACAGACAGGGGTCTTATCGTTAGTATTGTTTATTTTAATATATGTGATATACTTTATACAGAGCATACGTATCTATACAAAAAGCACGGCATTTAATGCGCTGTGGATGATTGGAGCCGCCGTTATGGCGGGTACGGCGGGATATATGGTATGCGGGCTTGCAAATGATTCCACTGTGTGCGTTGCTCCGGTTTTCTGGGGAATGCTGGGACTGGAATATGCGTGTAACTATTTGATGAAAAGAAGTAAAAATTAGTATAAGATGCTTCTGTGTTAACGAAAAATATAGATTATGCAGTTATGCGTGTAAGTCAGATTATCAAGACAAACAGCCGCATTTGTCTATACAGAGAATAGACAGGTAAAGCGGATTATCAATATTGACGGCGGCAGATGCCAATATTGAGAGTAGGTAGTAGAGCGGAGTATCAAGATAAAGAAATTGGAAGAATGGAATATAAGTATTTGGAAAAGAATGAAAGACGAGGGGAGTGCATATTATGGAAACAATAACAAGCTTTACAATCGACCACATGAAGCTGTTGCCCGGCTTGTATGTCTCAAGGAAGGACACGGTATCTTCAAATGTTCTTACAACATTTGATATCCGGGTGACGCGCCCGAACTTTGAACCCGTGATGAACACGGCTGAGATTCACACTATTGAGCATCTTGCCGCCACGTATCTAAGAAACCACAAAGAATTTGGTGAAAAGATCGTGTATTTTGGTCCGATGGGATGCCGTACCGGCTTTTATCTGATTCTTGCGGGGGACTATGAATCGCGTGATATCGTAGAGCTTATTCAGGAACTGTTTATTTTTATAAGGGATTTTGATGGGGATGTTCCTGGCGCCGCCCCGGAGGAATGTGGTAATTACCTTGATATGAACCTTAACATGGCAAAATATATTGCGTCAAATTATTATGAGAATGTTCTTAAGGATATCGGAAAAGAGAGGCTTATATATCCTGAGTAATTATCGTTTATTTTGACTGAAAAGTTTGAGCAAAACAGGATATTTTAATAGTAATGTATTAGCAGTGTTCTGCATATATTATACTGAGATATTATGATTGAATGGGTGAAACACATGCAGAACAGACAGATTGATATGTTAAGAACGGCATTGCCGTTTGCGTCACCGTCCTTCAGAAAACCGCTTCAGGTATATATCCAGGCGCAGGAGCTTTCGGATTATATCAGAAACGGCGACGAGAGCGCCGATGTCGAGGCCTGCGGCATAGGAAGCGCAGGCGATGTCGAGGGGCTGATGGAGAATATTCGTCAGTTTTGTAACGCCGAGGAACGTGAGATGATTGATACCGTGCTCAATATAGTAAGGGCACAGAAAATGTACCAGTGTTATAGAGGTTATATGGCGTCTAATTCCTCAAATGCTTCCGGAGGGAAGAAAGGCGGCGCGGGTATGTTGGATTTCCTTATGTCGCAGCTGACACCTGAACAGCAGAATATGTTTGCGCAGATGAGCGCGGCTATGAGCGCGGAATGAGGTGACAGTATGGACAATGAAAAATGGCAGAACAGCGATGTATGGAAGAAGATGGACCCCAAAAAGAAGAAGATTATAAACACGCTTGCCGAGCAGGGAAAGGGAAAGAGATTTGAAGATTCGGCAGGTATTATAATGGCGGCGGTCAACCAGATGAACAGGGAGGGCCTTTCATTTACAAAGGAGGAGTCGTCCGTTATGATTGCAGCTATGACGGAGAACATGAGCGCCGCAGATAAGGCCAAAGTTGATATGATGCGGAAATTTATCAAATGAGGATATTATGATACGCATGAATTTTATTCACGACAGGGATAGGAGATAGAATATGGCAGAAGAGAAAAAGATATTGTATAGCGGTATGCAGGCTACGGGAAATCTGACGATAGGCAATTATCTTGGAGCACTGAGGAACTGGATGACGCTGAACGAGGAATACGAGTGTTTTTTCGGCGTTATGGATTTACATTCGCTTACTATAAGGCATGAGCCGGCAGAATTCAGAAAAAGGGCGAGGGACTTGTTTGCGCTGTATATAGCGGCGGGACTTGACCCTGAAAAGAACTGTATTTATTTTCAGTCGCACGTGCCGGCACATGCCGAACTTGCATGGATACTTAGCTGCTACACTTATATGGGCGAGCTTAACAGGATGACGCAGTTTAAGGATAAAGCGGCGAAACATTCCGACAATATCAATGCCGGTCTGTATACGTATCCTGTCCTGATGGCAGCAGATATTCTGCTTTATCAGGCCGATGTTGTCCCAGTGGGCAAGGACCAGCTGCAGCATCTGGAGATAACGAGGGATATCGCACAGCGGTTCAACGGCGTGTACGGCGATGTATTCACAATACCGGAGCCTTACATGGGAAAGATGGGAGCCAATGTAAGAAGCCTTCAGGACCCTTCAAGAAAGATGTCAAAGTCCGATGAGAATCCGAATGCGAGCGTGTACCTGATGGATGATGCGGACACGGTTCGGCGCAAGTTCAAGAGGGCCGTAACAGACTCTGAATCTGAGGTCAGGTATGACGTCGATAATAAGGCCGGAATATCAAACCTCATGGATATATACGGGGCGGTTACGGGAAAAGGCAGCGATGAGATTGAACAGGAATTCAAGGGTTGCGGATACGGCGACTTTAAGTCGGCTGTCGGCGATGCGGTTGCCGACCTACTTTCGCCTATGCAAAAAAGATTTCAGGAGCTTAGAAACGATAAAAATTATCTTGACGGCCTTATTAAGGCAAATGACGAGAGGGCATATTATTCTTCAAGAAAAACTCTCAGAAAGGTTAAGAAAAAGGTCGGCCTTACCGAGGTGTAGGGTGCTGGAAACTGTATTTTCACAATTTGGTTCGCACAGCAAATCGCATTGGCTATAAGTATAATTTGTCTGCCGCACAGTATGACAGTATATGGAATGGAGGAAAAGCATGGCCGGTTCAACGTACGGTGATATATTCAGGATAACAACGTGGGGCGAATCACACGGCAGGGGGCTTGGGGTAGTAGTTGACGGCTGTCCTGCCGGTATTACGCTAGATGAACACATAATACAGCATTATATGGACAGACGAAAGCCCGGCGGAATCAAGTATTCTACGCCGAGGAAAGAAGGCGACAGGATAGAGATTATGTCCGGCGTATTCGAGGGCAGGACGACGGGAACTCCGATATCCATGATGGTAATTAACGAAAATCAGCGTTCAGGCGATTATTCCGAGATAGCTTCGTATTACAGACCGGGACATGCCGACTATACTTTTGATAAAAAATATGGTTTCAGGGATTACCGCGGGGGAGGACGCTCGTCGGGACGTGAGACTATAGGAAGGGTAGCGGGCGGAGCGGTAGCGCTGCAGCTTCTGAAAGAGATTGGTATAGAAGTTATGGCGTACACTAAGCAGATTGGTCCCGTTGCGGTTAATGTGGACAGGTTCTCAAAAAGTGATATTCTTGCGAGTGATTTGTACATGCCTGACGGGGACGCGTCAAGAAAGGCTGCCGAATATCTTGACGGTATGATGAGGAAGCAGGATTCCGCAGGCGGAATTGTTGAATGTATTGTCAAGGGTATTCCTGCAGGGCTTGGCGAACCCGTGTTTGACAAGCTTGACGCGGGGCTTGCAAAAGCCGTAATGTCGATTGGCGCAGTAAAGGGAGTCGAGATTGGCGCGGGTTTTAGGGTATCGGCCATGAGCGGTTCGCAGAACAATGACGAATATGAAATGTCAGACGGGGATGTTGTAAAGCGCACGAACAATTCCGGCGGCGTGACAGGAGGAATGAGCGACGGCGCAGATATAATATTACGTGCGGCGTTTAAGCCGACTCCGTCCATAGCGGCCACACAGAGGACGGTTAATAAGAACGGAGAAAATATAGAGATTCATATTAAGGGCCGGCACGACCCGGTTATTGTTCCCAGGGCAGTAGTTGTAGTGGAGGCAATGACGGGAATTACGGTTGCGGACATGCTTCTTAAAAATATGACTGCGAACTTGGACAATGTAAGGAAAGTATATTGCAGGTGATGTGATAAGAAACAGAATACCATAAGTGACAGAATACGATAGTATCTCATATAATAAACCATAATATATATAGTATGAAGGTAAGAATATGAGGAATTATGGTGGATTTGGAAAAAGCGACCCGAACAGGGAAAAGGAAACCGGATTTTCTGAAAATGACAGAAGGGTTAAGGTTGTTATAGAAGATAACACGATATACGAGATTGACCTTGACTGTTATGAATGTCTTGAGAGGGATAAACCGGAACCCCAGTTGTAATCAAATCAAAATATAATGGGCAGCCGCGCCGTAGCGCGGCTGCCCATTCATGCGTTAAGCCAAATATCTTTTAGATATTAGCATCCGCCGCCACAGCAGCAAAGGAGTATGATAATCCAGATAATATTACCACATCCAAATCCGCTTCCGCAGCCCTCGCCGCATCCGCCGCCAAAGCCGCCGAATGAATTACCTCCACAGCAGAGTAAAAGAAGGATTATTAACAGACAGCTGTTACCTCCTTCACAACCACATCCTCCACCACAGTTTGTTGCAGCTACATCACTCATTTTAGTTCCTCCTGAATTAATTCTTATACAAATATGGTATGACCGAGGGCATGTCATTGTTACTAATATTTATTATTTCATATAAATTCGCTTGACATATCGGTTTACGCTGTTATCATAAGAATGAAACATGCTGAACTTATGCAGACAGGATATATTTTTGAGTAATAGTATTTAATAATCTGGGAGGAAGACCAATGAGTACGGATAACTACACAAGCCCGCTTTCAGAGCGGTATGCAAGTAAGGAGATGCAGGCGGTATTTTCGCCTGACATGAAATTCAGGACGTGGCGCAGGTTATGGATTGCGCTTGCGGAGGCTGAGAACGAGCTCGGGCTTCTCGGCGAGGATGGAAAACCGGCAGTCAGCCCTGCGCAGATAGAGGAGCTTAAGGCACATGCAGAAGACATTAACTATGAGGAGGCAAAGGCGAGAGAGAAGCTTGTCAGGCATGATGTGATGTCGCACGTATATGCGTACGGTCTGCAGTGTCCGTCTGCAAAGGGAATCATCCACCTTGGAGCCACTTCGTGTTACGTCGGCGACAATACGGATATAATAATAATGAAAAAAGCGCTTGCGATAATTCAGGGAAAGCTTCTCTCCGTAATAGACGAGCTTTCACGGTTTGCGTTAAAATATAAAGACATGCCTACGCTGGCATTTACACATTTTCAACCGGCACAGCCTACTACCGTAGGCAAGAGGGCGTCTCTCTGGCTTCAGGAATTCCTCATGGATTATGAGGACCTTCAATATGTATCAGATTCTCTTAAACTGCTCGGCTCGAAAGGAACGACCGGGACGCAGGCAAGCTTCATGGAGCTTTTTGGCGGTGATGAGGCGAAGGTAAAGGAGCTGGATAAAAAGATTGCGGATAAGATGGGATTTTCCGGGTGCTATCCGGTGTCCGGGCAGACTTATTCGAGGAAGGTTGATACGCGTGTTATGAACGTGCTTGCAGGCATTGCAGCGTCGGCGCATAAGATGTCCAACGATATCCGGCTTCTCCAGCATCTTAAGGAGATTGAGGAACCGTTTGAGAAGAACCAGATTGGTTCTTCCGCCATGGCGTACAAGAGAAACCCTATGAGGAGCGAGAGGATTGCGTCGCTTTCAAGATACGTCATGATTGATGCGCTTAATCCTGCGATAACATCAGCGACGCAGTGGTTTGAGAGGACCCTCGACGATTCCGCCAACAAGCGCCTCAGTATTGCCGAGGGATTCCTTGCGACGGACGGCGTGCTTGACCTTTGCATGAATGTTGTGGATGGGCTTGTGGTTAACGATAAGGTAATTACAAGACGCCTGATGTCGGAACTTCCTTTTATGGCTACGGAAAATATTATGATGGACGCCGTAAAGGCCGGCGGTGACAGGCAGGAACTTCACGAGGAGATAAGGACGCTTTCGATGGAGGCGGGAATTAATATCAAGCAGAAAGGACTTGACAATAACCTGCTTGAACTTATAGCGTCGAGCGATAAGTTTAACGTGACGATTGATGAGCTTCACGAGGCAATGGAGCCGTCGAAATATGTAGGCCGCGCGCCGTCTCAGGTAGAGGAGTTTGTAAATGAGTATATTAAACCCATACTTGAGGCCAATAAGGAGCGTCTCGGTATGAAAGCCGAAATTAATGTGTAACAGTTTAAAAGGGGGCTTGAAAAGTATATATATTTTAATGTATAATTATAAACTGTTGGCAAATGTCTAACGGTACAATTAATTAGTTTAGTTTTATTTGATTTGGAGGGATTCAAATGGTTACAGCAGTAGTTGGAGCAAACTGGGGCGATGAAGGTAAGGGAAAGATTACCGACATGCTCGGTAATGAATCTGATATTATTATAAGATTTCAGGGCGGAAGTAATGCGGGACATACTATAGTCAATGATTATGGTAAGTTTGCGCTCCATATTCTGCCGTCAGGAATATTTTATAATCACACGACAAGTATTATCGGTAACGGCGTTGCACTCAATATTCCCGATTTCTGCAGGGAGATTAAGGAGATAGTTGACAGGGGAGTTCCACAGCCTAAGATACTTGTTTCTGACAGAGCCCAGATTGTTATGCCGTACCACATTCTTTTTGATGAGTGTGAGGAGGAGAGACTGGCCGGAAAATCATTTGGCTCTACCAAGTCTGGTATTGCCCCGTTTTATTCGGATAAATACGCAAAAATAGGATTTCAGGTATCTGAGCTGTTCTTAGACGACGAGTCTCTCACGGATAAGATAAGGCGCGTACTTCCTGCAAAGAATGCGATACTTGAACATTTGTACAAAAAACCTGCCCTTAAGGAGGACGATATCCTTTCGACGCTTCATGAGTACAGGGATATGATTCAGCCGTATGTGTGCGACGTATCGTCATTTCTTCATCAGGCGCTTAAGGATAATAAAAGGATTCTTTTAGAGGGCCAGCTTGGTACGCTTAAGGACCCTGACCACGGAATATATCCTATGGTTACGTCGTCAAGCACGCTTGCAGCATACGGTGCAATCGGAGCGGGAATTCCGCCGTATGAGATTAAGAGGATTGTCACTGTCGTGAAAGCATATTCAAGCGCGGTCGGAGCAGGCGAATTTGTCAGTGAGATATTCGGAGAAGAGGCTGACGAGCTTAGAAAACGCGGAGGAGACGGTGGAGAATTCGGCGCGACAACGGGACGCCCGAGACGTATGGGATGGTTTGACGCCGTGGCGAGCCGCTACGGATGCCGTATGCAGGGTGCGACGGACGTGGCTCTTACGGTTCTTGACGTGCTCGGATATCTTGATAAACTGCCGGTATGCGTCGGCTATGAAATAGACGGAAAAGTTACAAAGGAATTTCCTACAACGGCAAAGCTTGCAAAGGCAAAACCGGTGTATGAGATGCTTGACGGCTGGAAATCGGATATACGCGGTATCAAAAAATATGAGGAGCTTCCTGAAAACTGCAGGAAATATATAGAGTTCATAGAGAAAGAAATAGGCGTTAAGATAACAATGGTTTCAAACGGACCAAAACGTGAGGACATTATATACAGATAATTTGTGTTTAAGGGTGCTGCAGGCCGGCCTGATGCCGTTTTGCCGCACCCTGTCTATGTATTGGGAGTACTTATATGATGATGTGGATTATGATAATGATAGCGCTTCTATGCGCTTTTTTGGCAGGCTGCATATATATTTCCACAAGAATTGCAAGGCTTGGAATTATACGCAGGGCAGCGTCTGGGAAAAAAGGAGTCGGATTCGTAATGGGCTTCGCTATACTGCTGCTTGTAACGGCGGCAGTATACTTCACACTGGGCATGATGAACACTATAATATGTTTGCTGCATCTGTTTGTATTCTGGATGCTGTGTGATTTGGCGGTATATATTTTATTAAGAAAAAAGGATGGGCGTTTCAGGGAGTATTATGCGGCGCTGCCGGCGGTATTGCTGACGGTTCTATACCTTGCGGCGGGCTGGTATATGGCGCACAACGTAAGCGTGACATATTACACGCTTGAGACTGAAAAACAGGTTGGAAGTTTCAGGATTATACATTTTGCGGATTCCCATATCGGAACTACATTTGACGGCAAAGGTTTTTATGAGCAGATTAAAAGGATGAATGAGCTTAACCCTGATGTTGTTGTAATTACGGGTGATTATGTGGACGACGACACAACATACGGCGATATGGCGGACGCGTGCAGGGCGCTCGGAGAACTGCAGACGTCGGGCGGTGTGTATTTTGCGTTTGGCAATCACGACAAGGGTTATTACGGTTCGGATTACAGGGGATACGGTGCGGACGAACTTGTGGAGGAGCTTGCAGGAAATGGAGTAACGGTGCTTGAGGATGACAACGTGCTGATAGATGAGAGATATTATATAATCGGCAGGAAGGACCGCTCCGAGGAACAGCACGGCTCGTCAAGGGCATGTATGGACGAGCTTATATGCGATATTGACAGCGATGGAAAATATACAATTGTTCTTGACCACCAGCCGCACGACTACGACGCACAGGAGGAGGCCGGCGTCGACCTTGTGCTTTCGGGCCATACCCATGGCGGGCAGCTGTTTCCATTTAACTATGTGGGGGAATGGACGAAGGAGAATGAGAAAACGTACGGCCTGGAGACGAGGGGAGATACGAATTATATCGTTACGTCGGGAATATCTGACTGGGCAATCGGATTTAAGACCGGATGCAAATCAGAGTTTGCGGTTATTGACATCAAAGGAAGGGATTCTTCTTTCAATCCCCGCCTTGCAAATAAAAGTGGTAAATAGTATAATATAATATCTATAGCAATAAAGAGTATCAGCAATCTGAGAGGCAGGTACGGTTTGGATGAAAGATAAAATACTCCGGTTTGCAAGGGGAGATTTTGGGGAAGCACAGTCAAATATTATTTTGTCGGAAAATCAGATAACTCTGGATGTTGAGGAAGGGCGAAAGTATGAGGGGAGTCTCTATATCGGTAACGACGGCGGCGTGATGATGAAAGGCTTTCTTTATTCGGAATGCCCTCATTTGGCGGTCAATGAGGATAATTTTACCGGAAAAGAAGCGTCGGTTGGATATACTTTTTCGGCGGAGGACATACAGGCAGGGGAGACCGTCAGGGGAGACATCGTGATAGTTTCAAACTGCGGTGAAGTCAGGGTTCCGGTTTGTATATCGGTAATTATTCCTGCTATTGCAGTGAATGAGGAAGTGAAAATCAGTGATTTGACGTCATTTGCGTCGCTTGCAAAAGATGACTGCAGGGAAGCGTTGAAAGTATTTCAAGATAAAGATTTTTCCAGGATACTCTTATACAGGGATAATGAAAAAAAACTCATATATGACACCCTTGTGCGCGGCAGCGAACCGATAGTTGCGATGGAGGAGTTTCTTGTCGCGATTCATAAGAAGACAAGGGTAATGTTTGATGTTGATAAAAATAATATAAAATATGATAACTGCTACGCGCCGTTTGAGGATGCGGTTATTCTCATGACATCGTCGTGGGGTTGTATTCATGTGACGGTCGAGAGCAGTTCAAGATTTATAAAAGTTGAGACGGCTTCTTTGTGGACAAATGATTATCCTTCGGGAAAGATTCCTATAAAATATATTATTGATTCGGAAAAGATGATTTCAGGAACCAATTCGGGCAAAATATGCATACGTACACCTGACAGGACGATAGAAGTCAGGATTAAGGCGCAAAAATATGAATCCGAAAGAAAGAGTATTCCGTCCGGCACAAGAAAAATGGCGGCGGGAATCATACGCGGTTATATAGAGTTCAGAAAAGGTGCGATTACTGAGGAAGCATTTATCGGGCTTGCCGAGAAAGTTTTGGAGGAATACGGGGATATATGCAGAGACAATATCGCTAATATAGTGAGAATATATGTTGCCGCAATGAAATATAAGGCCGATATATCAGATGAGATGATGCGTGGAATGGAACGCGTTGAAAGACCCGAAGACAACGACCCGTTCGAGGTTGCGGTCATGTATGCCGCGCTTTGCTATATAAGGGCAATTACAGCGCCAAAAGAATCTAAGCAGGCTCTCGTCGACAGGGCGGCGTCTGAGATAAGGTATATGTACGATAACGGATTCAAGGATACGGTAATATTCTGGTTTCTGATTAAAACGGAGGGCAGATACGATAATCCGCATAACCTGTTCAGCGATATATTGGAATATATTAAGGACGGGTGTACAAGCCCTGCGCTATACATAGAGTTTTGCCTTGTAATCAGGCAAAACCCCGAACTGATGCATGAATGGCATCCAAGCATGGTAAGGCCGCTTGCATGGGGAGTGAGAAATAACGTATTTGACAGTGAGATGGCGCTTTTATATACATTTCATGTAAGTCGAATTAAGGAATACAATTATGCTGTATATTCAAGCCTTGACGCCCTGTATGATAAGTTTGGGATTGACGATATAGTAAGCGCCCAGTGCACAATTCTCATAAGGGCACAAAAATATTCGCCGAAATATCTTAAGTGGTATGAAAGAGGTATAAAAAAACAGCTTATGATAACCGGAATATACGATACATACATGTATTCGCTGTCTGGCGGAACGGACAATGATATTCCGGAGCAGGTAATGAGATACTTTATGTATGATAATAGGCTTCCCAAACGGGAGAAGCAGATATTATATGCGTCGGTAATACAGGCAAAGAAAAAAAATCTGTTAATATATAAATCCTATATGGTTATGATTGATAATTTTGCGAGAAATCAGCTTGAGAAAGGGAACATTAGCGACGCCCTGTCGGTAATATATGAGGACAGCATTAAGTTATCATCTATTGATGAAACGATGGCGTCGCAGCTTCCGGAAGTCATGTTCAAGTATAAGATAGAGTGCGGTCGTCCGGAAATGAAATATGTCTGCATAACGCACCGGGAATTTGAAGGCGAGCAGACAGTACAGCTTGTAAACGGAATCGCATATGTAGATATATTCTCGGATAATTATTGTATAGTCCTTATAGATTCAGAGGGGAACAGGCATATCGGTCAGGATTATTATACGATAAAAAAGATGCTCCATTTTGACTCTTATGCGGAAAAATGTTATGAAAATGCCCCGGATAATAAAAAGCTCCTTAAATATATGTATTATAAGTGCGAGAGAGACTTCCAGCTGAACCCGAAAGTTATAAAGATAAGACAGAGTGCGAGACGCGGAATCAGTCTCAGGAAACCATATAAGAAAAAAAATCTGTCCACGCTTATGCAGTATTATTATGATTATGCCGAAGGGGAATTCCTTGACGAGCTTATTACAACAGAGGATTTTGCAGATACGGACAGAGCGGCAAGGCAGAAGTGGATAGACATGCTTATTGTCCGCGGACTTGGGGAGAGGGCAATAGAAGCCGTATGCAAATATGGTTATGACGGCGTTGACGCCGGGCGTCTTGCAAAAATATGTGACGAGGCGTTAATTCAGCTTTTGGACAAGGATGGGGAATGTAACAGGCCGCTTCTTGATATGGCCTATTATATATTTAGAAAAGGTCAGTATACTGAAAATATAATAAGGTATCTTGCAAAATTTTATATGGGTCCCTGCGATTCGATGTTTGGGATCTGGAAAGCCGCGGGGGGCTTTGGAATTGATAAGAAGGAGATAGAGGAGAAGCTGCTGTCGTCGCTTTTGTTTGTGGAGGGCGATGCGCAGTCCGGGCTTGCAATTCTTGAGAGCTATATAGAAGACGGAAAAAACAAAACGCTGAAAAAGGGTTATGTGTCGTATCTTTCTTACAGATACCTGATTGACGACAGTGTAATAAGCGACGTCGTCTGGAACTGGATAGAGAATAACATTCTTACCGAGTATAATATTGTATGTACGCTTGCTATACTGAAAAAATTAAGCAAAAAAGATCATCTGACTGACAGCGAGATAAAGTTTTGCGACGTCAAGCTGTGCCAGATGGTTCAAAAAGGAATTGTTTTACCATTTTACTCTGCTTTTTCAAAATATATTAAACTTCCTGACGGGCTTGGGAACAAAGCGATAATCATGTGTGTGGCAAAGCCCGGTATTCATGTTCATATGCGGTATAAGGTTCGTAATTCGTCAGTCATATGCACGGATATGCTCGAAGTGTTTGCGGGAATATATATAAGGGAGATAGTCGTTTTCAGAAACGAGGAGATTGTATACGGTTTTTATACAGAGAAGAATTCAAAGAAGCTTATTCTTGGCAGCGGAAAGGCGGAGTACACATACGTACAGCCTGATGAGATTACACGGTATGTAATGATTAATAAGATGATTGAACATTTTGATAATGGAAATCTTGAAGAATTGTATTCCTGTATGGAAACTTATGTAAAACTTGACGAGGCCTCGCATAACCTTTTTCATACCCTTTAATGCCATTGGGCGCAGAGTGCGGGCACGGGTAAGTTTGTTTGTGTATGAAAGAAAAAGGCGCGGCGGGAGAGGCGTTACTACAAAGGGGGGAGAATTGTGGAGAGTCAGGAACTGCTTATAGGAATAGATATCGGCAATGATACGGCGCAAATTGCATATTATGACGATACACAGTTTGAACCTGTCCTGATTGGGACAAATGTACAGGTACGGTCAGACGACCTTGAGAATCATCCGCAAAACGATGTGTGGGCGCAGAATGACGAGCGTGTAATTAAAGAATGTATGGACATAATTAAAAATGAGTTCTCCGAAACGGTCGGAATCATCACGCTTTGCATTGAAAACTATACGAGGGAGCGCGCAAAATATATTCATGATTGTGTGGCGGGATATGGTATAAGCGATGAAAATATATATGTACAAAGCTACAAACAAAGCTATCTGCATTATGTTCTCAGCCAGAATATGGAGCTATGGGTGAATGACGTTGGTCTGTTTGATTATGGTACGCACGGGCTGATATACAGGCAGCTAGCCGTTGACAGGAGGAAGAATCCGTATATTGTCGGGATTATGGAGAGAGATTATTCGAATATCATGCCGTATGAAGATGCGGAGGATACGAACCGGGGGTATGTACTGGAGAATATCGCCGACAATGCAATCCATAAGCAGATATTATCCGCAATCTATGTTACGGGCAAGGGGTTTGACGGCGAATGGGCGGATGAGACGCTTAAAAAGTTATGCAGGGGCAGGCGTGTATTCAAAGGACAGAACCTGTATGTGAACGGCGCCTGTTACACGTCAAAGAAACATTCAAAAACAGGTAAACTTCCGGAATTCATATTCATCGACGATGATATGATACCTATCCATGTTTCGGTAAACGTGTATGCCAATGCTTCGAGGCAGGAGGTGCTTATTGCAGGCGCCGGAACGCCATGGTATGACATAGACAACAGCATATACGTAATACCTGACGGAGAAAATGAGATTCAGATTACTATGACGAACGTAATAACAAGGGCAAAGTCAAAGCACTTTATACCGCTTGATTTTCTGGGGCCGGAGAGGCTTGACATGAAAACAAGGCTGCGGCTGCGGGTCCGGTTTCAGGATATGGGCCGGTGCATTCTGACTGTGACGGACGAGGGATTTGGCGATATATACAAATCCTCAAGAAGAATATATGAACGGATGATTGAACTCGGAGGGCAGTAATGGGAAGAATGATTCTTTGCACATCAGATAAGGCGCGGATTCCTTATGTATTTCCGGTATCGGAGGCAAAAGTATATACCATAGAAGAATTATGTTATTATATATACCACAATATATATGAGATAACGCTTGACTGTTTTAATGAGAAACTTGTTACGTGGCTTAAAAATGAACTTGGAATGGATACTATCGCGAAAAAATTACATAATATGATAGAAGCCGAAAGCGGGCTTAAGGACAGGGTAATCAGCATTATGTGCTCCTGCGACTATTATACCGAGGAGGACATAAAGGCGCTTCTTCATATAATTTCCGACATGGAGAACATGCCGTACCATGGCAGAATGAAAACAAAAGCCGATTATCTTATGAAATATGGAAAATATGCTCTTGCAAAACGCACATATGACAAAATATTAGACAGTGGTTTTGCAGTCAATCTCTCGCCTGCGGAGTATGGCGATATATTGCATAACAGGTCGATAGCATGTTTTTATACCGGGGCATATGCCGAAGCAATTCAGGGTTTCAAAGATGCCTACAGCCGTAATAATAATCCGGAAACATTGCGGCATTACCTCCATGCGCTTTTGCTGAACAGCGAAAAGGAAAAATATGAAAATGAGATACTTAGATATGAGATTGGGGGCGACGAGGCAAAGAGGATTGTTGACGAGTTGTCCGACGCGTTTGTCAGGGCTGAGAATTCCGCAGAATATAAGGAACTTGTAAAGATATTCCGATATGGAAAAGAAGATAAAGCATACAGATACGCCGAGGCGAAGCTTGAGGGCTGGAAGAGACAGTACAGGGAAGGAAACATTTAGGGCGAAAGCGGCAGACAGAGGGAAAATATATGGGAGTATTGGCTAATATAAAGAAATTATTTTATACGGAAAATGATGATTACGTTAATGATATCGAGGACGTACTTGAGACTGAATTGCAGCCTGACATGAGCCGGACTGTGATAGAAGTGTTAAAAAATGAAGAGGCAAAACTCGAACCCGTGTCACTGGGAAAAAAACCGGACGAAGTCGAAGTTAAGAATTATATCGACTCGAACTGCCAAAGAATGGTAACTGTCCAGCAGCAGAACAAAGGGCTGCGGCGCGAATATGAAAAAGTAACCGGTTATCTTAAGGATATAGAGCTTATTGAGGGTATGGACAGTGACAGGAAAAAGGAGCTGGTATCCGTCGCCGAAGAGATCGTAGAACTTGAGAGACGGCAGAAAAAGATTAATAAACAATCCCAAAAAATCAGCGACGCCAACTACAAGACGATGCAGCAGTACGAGGACATAATGAATAAAGAGCTTGTTTCAATGAAGAAAAGTGAGAAGTTCCAGCTCGATATAAAGAGCGACATGAGACATCTCGAAGGCGAGAAAGCCGGTCTTTTGTATGAGAAAAAAGAGAGATATGCAAGACACGCCTATTTCAAAACAATATCAATAGGGCTTAGCGTAATGATAATTTCGCTTTTTATATTTCTTCTAATAATCGCGATGTTTTCAAAGGCGGACATGACGATACCTTTCATAATCATCATAGCCGTATCGGGACTGCTCATTTTATATATGTTCATGGGCGTAAGGAATAACAGGTATGGAATGGCGCTTGTGAACCGAAAACTTAACAAGGCAATTAACCTTATGAACAGCGTAAAGATAAAGTATATTAACAATACCGCGCTTCTTGATTATATGTATGGGAAATACGGTGTTAAGAGCGCGGACGAGCTTGAATATGTATGGGGCCATTACCTGCGCATAAAAGCGGAGGAAGAAAAAAATGAGGCGGACAGGGAAAGGATTGACGAGCTTGAAAAAGAACTGAAAGAAAGGCTTAACAGCGAGGGGATTCATGATACTAACGTATGGTCAAGCCAGGTGGTAGCGATTATAGAAAGCCGCGAAATGGTTGAAGTCAGGCATAAGCTCAATGTAAGGCGGGGAAAGCTAAGGGAACAGATTGCATACAATGACGAAATGTTTTCTCAGAGCGCGGGTCTGCTTGCAGTTCTCATGGCCGACAGGCCCGAGTATGAACGGCTTGTTAGAGAGTGTGTTGAAAAGAATAAAATAAGCGATGCGTTTTATGAATTCGTGCGGTAACAGGGTTATGCTATGCATTTTTACAGGAATGGATTTTTGGAACGGATTGCTGAAACGGACTTTAATGGCGGCGGGTTTGGGCGGCGATAAGGAGACACCCTTTTTTAACATCGATGGAACAGTCGGAGTCCGTGAATTCGTTGCTTGTTCCGAGCGCGTGTAACCGATTAAGCGTTATATTATCCGCATTGTATTTGAGGCCTTTAATCGTAACGCCTTCTGAAACGTCGCTGAGTGAGAAGATGGATATGTAACCATACCCTTCAGCGGTCACAAAGCCGCTATATTTGTCAGCGTCGCCTGATGAAAGAAAGTTAAGTCTGCCGTCCTTTATTGCCGTCATTGTATAGTGATTATCAATGAGATAAGCGCGGCGGCCTTTTTCTGCAATCCATGATAAAAGTTGTATATTTGCAAACGTATGGTCAATGCGTCCACCCGTTCCTCCATATATAAGAATCGTTTTAAAGCCGTCTTCAACGGCTTTTTTGGCAGCAAGCATCATGTCAGTGTAATCTTTTTCCGGGGGAAAGGATAGGATAGGAATGCGGTTATTCTTCGGATCGTTTTGTTCCGTTGAATCAAAATCACCCATTAATAAATCCGGGGTAATGCCAAGTTGTAAGGCGTAATCATAGCCGCCGTCGACAGCGACGACAAAGTCGTCGCTGTCGGGCCTGCATATTATATTGTCGAAGCGCTCCCCGGCGCCTATGAGATAACATACGCCTTTCATACTAACAATCTCCGATTCTGTCAATTGCGGGTTTCAGCCAATCCTGCTCAAAATCTTCAATGGTACCTGAATCCACGGCCTCTGACAACGCCGGGTTAATAGGAATCTTTGCAAGTACCGGAAGGTTGTACTGAATCGAAACCTCATTTATGTGACTCTTTCCAAACACTTCAAACTGTTTTCCACAGTCGGGACATGCAAAGTAGCTCATGTTTTCGACAATTCCCAATATAGGGATGTTCATCATCTGCGCCATCTTGACTGCCTTTGACACAATCATTGAGACAAGTTCCTGCGGCGATGCGACTACTATAATGCCGTCAACCGGGAGCGACTGGAATACAGTTAGCGGAACGTCGCCCGTTCCCGGAGGCATGTCGACAAACATAATGTCAACGTCTTCCCATATAACGTCTGTCCAAAATTGTTTTACGGTGCCTGCGATAATAGGTCCGCGCCATATTACGGGGTCGGTGGTATCTTCCAGTAAAAGATTGATTGACATTATATCGATGCCACCCTTACTTTTTATAGGATATATACCCTCCTGCGTACCCGCCGCTTTCTCCGTAATACCGAATGCTTTTGGAATGGACGGTCCGGTTATGTCGGCGTCAAGAATTGCCGCGTGTTTTCGGCTTTTCATTGCCGCAACTGCAAGAAGCTCTGTTACAAGGGATTTTCCGACGCCACCCTTGCCGCTTACAACTCCGATTACTTTTTTTACGCTGCTTTTAGGATTCGGGGCAGCAAGAAAGCTCTGCGGTTCGGTTCTTTCACCGCAGTCCGAGCTGCAGGAAGAACAGTCATGTGAACAATCACTCATTATTAAAAACCTCCGTATATAAATTTTGCATTTTATTTCATGCATTCAGATAAACTATCATATTAAAATACTCTATATTCATTTTGAATATTTGTCAAGGCGGGACTGAAACAGGGCAATTACTTAAAAACTGCTTTAATTGGCTCAGAGCGCATTCTGTGTTCATTTCGTGCAAATTTGTTGATTATATTTTTGAAATGGCATATAATAAAAAACGGATTCATGTAAATGGGAAAAACAAGGTTTACCGTAAACACATTACAGTAGAATTGGAGGAAACATATGGGCAGTTCCGTAAAGTTAATCGAATTAATTGAGAAAATGAGACTTGAAAACCTAACGCCTGATATCGACGTTGAGGAAATCGAAATAAAAGGATATGACGTAAATAGGCCCGCGCTCCAGCTGATAGGTTTTTTTGAGTATTTTGATAATCATAGAATACAGATTATCGGTAACGTAGAAAATACTTATATAGAACAGAATAAAAGAAAAAGCATTCAGATGATAAGGGGTATAATGGAATATAAGGTGCCCTGCATTATATACTGCCGTAACCTTGCGGTACCGGATGATATAATTCATATGGGTAATGAACTCGGAGTTCCGGTACTCAGAACAAAAGAAGCGACGTCGTCGTTCATGGCGGAGGTTATAAGGTGGCTTAGGGTTATGCTTGCGCCGAAAATGTCCATCCACGGCGTACTTGTTGATATATACGGCGAGGGAGTTCTCATAATGGGTGAGAGCGGTATAGGAAAGAGCGAGGTTGCAATTGAACTTATACACCGCGGACACCGGCTTGTTTCTGACGACGTGGTAGAGATAAGCAAGGTGAGCGACGAAACTCTTATTGGAACCGCTCCCGATATAACGAGACACTTCATTGAGCTGAGGGGAATTGGCATCATAGACGCAAAGGCGCTGTTCGGCGTTGAAGGAGTTAAGAATACGCAGTCCATAGACCTTGTAATTAAGCTTGAGGAGTGGAACAAGGACACCGATTATGACAGGATGGGCCTTGAGGAGCAGTATACGGAATTTCTTGGAAACAAAGTAGTATGCCATTCGATTCCAATCAGGCCGGGACGAAATGTTGCCGTCATATGCGAGTCGGCCGCAATTAACTACAGGCAGAAGAAGATGGGTTACAACGCCGCTGTCGAGATGTATAACAGGGTAACAGAAAATATGATGGCTTCTAACAAAGAGAAATAATATCGATTTTGAAAGGTAATACGGTGTGTATAATGGAATTATATTATTGCGGGATAGATATCGGCGGAACATCGGCAAAAATGTGTCTTTATTCCGGCGGACGTGACGAGATGGTACGCGAGTGGGATGTTAAGACCTGCAAAAGCTCTGATGAAATGATAATAATAGACAGAATAATAGACAGTCTGTATGATATGTGCGAATCAGAAGGTATAAAATCAGAAAGTATATCGGGAATAGGG
>JAAVXK010000033.1 GCA_022790615.1 Lachnospiraceae bacterium | reverse complement strand
GTATTCTCTTAAAAACTGCCACATGGGATATGCCTCCTCTTAACAATAAAATTCACACTTACATTCAGCGTGTTATGCTGTCATTTGATGATTTCAGTATAAAGAGGAAGTATAAAGAGAAAACCGTAAGAATTATAAAGATTTCTTTAGAAATGGCAGGCCGATGCTCCCGCCTGCCATAAGATTTGGACAGATAAGCATTATGGCAAAAATGTCCTTAAATTATTCATTCCGTTTCGTTTTATAATATTTTCCTGCCCTTAATTTTGTTCTTATAAGCAATCGGAGTAAAGTAAACTTGTGTGGAAGCATATAAAGGAATAATGAAAGCAGACTGCGATAAATCCTTTGTTTTTAATGGTTTTGGAGGATTTTATGATAACCTTTAACCTCTGTTAAGAGGTCATAATTTATAGAAATGCAAATTCAAGTTTAAAATTCATAGAAAATTCTTTAAAGTTTATACTTGAAATGTAATTTAGTCTGTGATACAATGTCTTAGAAAGTTTGATAGGAATACGCCGTTATAGCACAGTCGGTAGTGCGACGCACTCGTAATGCGTAGGTCACCGGTTCGATTCCGGTTAACGGCTTGGTCGCAGATTCTGCATGAGCGGGGTTTGCGACTTTGTTTTAATTAAAGATATAATTTAAGGATATTAAGGATATATACGAAACGATGTGTCAGATCGTCTATGCGTTATAATACGGAATTCATTGTATTGCACGGCATACGGAATTATTGATTAAAATTAATGATAAATATGTGCAATATATTATATATAATAGTAAGACTATATTATATAATGGATAAAAAGTAAGGAAAAACAGGAGGAATATATGAGAACATTACTTTGTTATACGAGGGAACCGATAGATGAGTTTTATTATGATGCAAGGCTTGCATACAGTATGCATCTTGCATTAGATTTTGACGGAGAGATGAAAGCCCTCAACCACAATTCGGGCGTTCTGTTTCCGCTTGCGACAGAGAATGAGAACGGCTCGCTCAATCCGAAATGTATAAAGCATCCGTTTATTTTCAATCTCAAAGGCGGGGACTTCGGTGTGCTCGCCGTAAGGACTGACGGAGAGGGAAATGCCGACGAGGAGAGCAAAGGAACTGTAATTTTATTTGGAAGCGGCGATTTGCTTGAATACAGGGAGCTTGGACTCATTGAATTATCCGACGGCTACATTGAGCGCGCGGTGTGTGAGTATAATGAGGAAAAGGATACATATATAATAAAATATACAACGGACGGCTGCAAATGGACGGGCGTGTCAATGAAAGATATAGTGGGCAGCTATGATTCGGCTGAGGTTTTGGGAGAGGTTGAGGCGCCTTCATTTGATTTGCCGGAGACGGACATCGAGGGGGCGCATCCAGAGTGCGTAATTGACATACCGGATGATATTGCTGAGCGTCTTGCGCTTAAGCTGACCGTTCCGAATCATATCGCAACAGAATTTCCGCAGGTTGTAAACGCCGGGACAAAGGAAGAATTGTTTGCTATAAGGGCAGCGGCGCTGTACAGCGACGGCACTAAGGCGCAAAAACGTATTGACTGGGACCTTTCTTTTGTTGACTGGAATGTAAGTGGGGAATATGAGATTGAAGGGACAATTCATCAGGACCATTTTGAATTTCCGGTAGCGTTTAACAGGGCTGACCCCTGTATTGCAAAATGGAACGGCAAATATTATTTTATTGCAACGAATGATGCGGACGGCAACCATACTTTGTATGTGCGCGAGGCAGACTCGATACCGGAGCTTGTTGACGCGCAGGAGAAGCTGATTCTTGACTCTGACACATATCCGTTTGCAAAGGGTCTTTTGTGGGCGCCTGAGTTCCATGTCGTTGACGGGAAGCTGTATATATTCCTTGCGCTTACGTCGGGAGAATTTTTCTGGGAGGAGTCCCATGTCATGGAGCTTTGCGAGGGCGGCAATCCCTCGCACCGAGAGGACTGGTCGGAGCCTCGGCGCGTTGTGAAAGAGGACGGAACGAATATATGTGAAGAGGGCAGGGTCATTACGCTTGACATGACATGCTTTGAGTGGCAGGGCGACTATTATGCGGTCTGGTCCCAGAGGGAATTTGTGCCTGTTGACCTCGGCGCGTGGCTGTACATAGCAAAGATTAACCGCAAAGAGCCTTGGAAACTTGCGTCTGAGCCGGTCGTTTTGTCAAAGCCTGATTACGGATGGGCCAACAACCATACGTTTGTCGATGAGGGGCCGTTTACGATTATACAGGACGACAGACTGATACTTACATTCTCAAGCGCGGCGGTGGATACGTCTTACGTGGTGGGAATACTTACTATAGAAAAAGGAAAAAATATTCTTGTCAGGGCGAACTGGAAAAAAGGAAATTATCCGATTCTTACGTCAAGGAGCGTTTCGGGTGAGTTTGGAACGGGACATAACGCTTATGTCATTGATGATTACGGAGATCTGTGGAATACATACCACGCAAGGCCGGGAATAAAGGGAGTGAGGAGCAGTGGAATCAGGCGCGTTCACTTTGATATAGACAATCTTCCAAGACTTGACCTCGTAGAAGAATATGACGTAAATCCTGATTTGAGAAAGGTTAAGACAAAACTGATTTTAGGCAGTAAAAAAGACTGACAGCCCGGTATTATGTGCCGCACACGGCCGCGTATATATATTTGCCGTTTCGTGGCATGCGGCCGGAGAGAATTTACATACGAAATAGGACAGACGTTTCATTTGTGAATGTCATTCGCTTACGATAGGGAATATGAATATGAAATTTGGATTTAAGGAAAAGAAGAGAATATTACTTGCATTGATTGCGGTGCTTGGCATGGGAATTTCGGTGTCATTTCTGCTCTTTGTCAATATGGGCAGCGACCCTTATACTTGTATGAATACCGGAATTTCCTCCACGCTTGGCCTGACTTTTGGTACGTGGCAGGCAATATTTAACGTTGTGCTTTTAGGAGTCGTATATGTTTCGGATAAATCCCAGATTGGATGGGGAACGGTATTTAATATGTTTTTAGTCGGATATACCGCGGATTTTGTGACATGGATAACCGGATTTTTCTTAAACCCGGATATATTCAGCGTCGCATATATCCGTATAGCCGTTATGATTGCCGCGCTTATTATGTTTGTTATATCGGCGGCGCTGTATATGGCGGCTGATATGGGTGTGTCGCCATATGACGCCGTAGGCTTCATTCTTGCAAATAAGATTAATAAAATACCGTTCCGGGTATCAAGAATCTGTATGGACGCCGCCGTGTCGGCCGTAGGCTATCTTTTTGGAAGTACAATCGGTTTTGTGACGGTACTTATTGTGCTGACGCTCGGCCCCGCCATACAGTTTATGAAGCAGAAAATAGACGTGTTATTCTCCTGACAGCCGGATAGCCGTATATTATTATAGTCTGCGTCTGTTGTTAGTATAATACCGGCCTGTTCGTTTAATATACTATTTTTGTAGTCCATTCTGAACAGTCCCATACGTCGGTGACAATTCCTTCGTAAAATTCAGGTTCATGGCAAACCATGAGTATACTGCCCCTGTAATCTTTGAGCGCGCGCTTCAGCTCGTCCTTTGCGTCCGTGTCAAGATGATTTGTCGGCTCGTCAAGTACGAGCACGTTCGTTTCCGTGTTGATTATTTTGCAGAGGCGTACTTTTGCCTGTTCACCTCCGCTTAAAACCTTAACTTTGCTTTCAATGTGCTTGGTTGTAAGTCCGCATTTGGCGAGCGCCGAGCGCACTTCATACTGTGTAAATGACGGGAATTCGTTCCAGATTGCTTCTATGCATGATATATTCATATCGCCGGACATTTCCTGCTCAAAGTAGCCTACGCTCAGATAATCGCCGAGAGTTACGCTTCCTGAAAGCGGTTTTATAATTCCAAGTATGCTTTTTAAAAGCGTTGTTTTTCCGATTCCGTTTGCACCAATCAAAGCTATTTTGCTCCCTCGTTCCATATTCAGCGTGAGCGCCGAAGACAGAGGTTCGTCATAGCCGATTATAAGCGCGTCAGTCTCAAATATATATTTACCCGGGGTTCTTGCCTCTTTGAAATGAAATTCAGGCTTCACTTTCGTTGGTTTAAGTTCAATCTTCTCCATCTTGTCAAGCTTTTTCTGTCGGGACATTGCCATGTTTCTCGTTGCTACGCGGGCTTTGTTTCTGGCGACAAAGTCTTTTAATTCTGATATTTCTTTCTGCTGCTTGTTATATGCAGCCGCAAGCTGGGCCTGTTTCATCTCGTAAACTTCCATGAATTTGTCATAATCGCCGACGTATCTGTTAAGCTCCCGGTTATCCATATGATAGATAAGGTTAATAACGCTGTTAAGAAACGGAATATCGTGCGATATAAGTATAAATGCATTTTCATATTCGTTGAGATACCGCTTGAGCCATTCGATATGCTCCGCATCGAGATAATTCGTCGGCTCGTCAAGAAGAAGGATGTCCGGTTTTTCGAGCAGAAGCTTTCCGAGAAGGACTTTGGTTCTCTGGCCTCCGCTAAGGTCGGTTACGTCCTTTTCAAGACCTATGTCGTTAAGTCCAAGCGCTTTTGCGACCTCCTCAACCTTGGAGTCAATCATATAGAAATCGTGCATCGTGAGAAGTTCCTGAATGGTTCCGAGCTCCTCCAGATATTTTTCCATGTCTTCATCTGATGCCTCGCCCATTTTATCGCAGATGTCGTTCATTTTCTCTTCCATTTCCAGAAGAAAGTCAAATGCAGATTTGAGGACTTCCCTGATTGTCATGCCCTTATTTAACGACGTGTGCTGGTCAAGATAGCCGACGCGTACATGTTTGGACCATTCAACCCTGCCCTCGTCAGGCGTAAGTTTTCCCGTAATTATATTCATGAAAGTTGACTTACCCTCGCCGTTGGCGCCTACAAGTCCGATGTGTTCTCCCTTCAGCAGGCGGAAAGACACATCTTCAAAGATTGCCCTGTCGCCGAAACCGTGCGTAAGATGTTCAACATTAAGTATACTCATTTTTAATCTCCCCCGAAACCGTATTTTATGTACCCGTATAGCTTATTATGTAACCCGGGTGAAAGTCAAGGGGAATGTCTGAAATGTATTTACAGGCCCGGGCAACTGTCTGTATCCATTCCGGGACCGCTCTCGCTTTAGTTGCAGACATAGTGGTACATAAGGCGGCAAAATACGCCGCCTAAGTACCAATGTCTGCAAATATCCCTGCATGAATACAGACAGTCGCCCGGGCCTGTATAAACTGTTATTTTCAAGCGATCTGCCCTATTTGAAATGCTTGTAAAAAAATGAGAGGATAGATAAAATATTTAGGATAAAATTTTAAAATAATTTGTAACGAAATTAAAGTTTGCACGTCTAACCAATGAAATCAGGAAGGAGGTGAGCAGCTCTGGATATCGAGAAATTATATAGAACCTATTTCATGAAAGTTTATTCGTATGTAATCAATATCGTTAAAAACCAGTCCGCGGCTGAGGAAATTACACAGAATACTTTTGTGAAAGCCATGACTTCTAAAAGTAAGTTCCAGGGCGATGCTTCCGAATATACTTATCTTTGCGCCATAGCTAAAAACTTAAGCTTTGATTATTTTAGGGAAGGGCAAAAGAGCGTTGCATTATCGGATGATGAAACAATAGTTGCTGACGGTAATGCATTAGAGGAAATGTTGACAAAAGAAACAACATTAAAAATTCATATGATTCTTCATGAGATGGAAGAACCCTATAAGGAAGTATTTGAACTTAGAGTGTTTGGCGAGCTGTCCTTTGCTGAGATAGCGATGATTTTCAAAAGGACGGAAAGTTGGGCAAGAGTTACTTACCACCGTGCCAGATTAAAAATGAAAGAGAGGTTAGATTTAAATGAATGATTTAATTAAAAATATTTCATGTGATGTAATTCAGGACATCATTCCCTTGTATCATGATAAAGTATGCAGCGATAAAAGCCGTGAATATG
The DNA here is from genome assembly GCA_022790615.1 of Lachnospiraceae bacterium. Taxonomy (GTDB): domain Bacteria; phylum Bacillota; class Clostridia; order Lachnospirales; family Lachnospiraceae; genus V9D3004. The sequence goes on along the minus strand of JAAVXK010000033.1, from coordinate 869 downwards.
TCGAAGAACATATCAAGACTTGTGCAGACTGCAATCGTATTCTTAAGTTACTCCGTGAAAATGCTTTTGATTCGCAAATTAATAATGAGAAACAAAAAGTGTTAGCGCATCATGCAAAGAAAGAAAAAACAGCGGCAATGAAGACCGGAATGATTATCGCGGCAATTCTTCTGCTTCCCATTGTTATTACACTTATTCTGACAATTCCCGGATACGCAGATTGGAAAGTGAACGCGGTTTTAATCGCTTCCATGCTGCTTACAGCAGGACTTACCGTAGTACCGCTTATAAGTAAAACAAAGAAGCTTTCCAAAACAATAATCTTTTCTACTCTTGCACTATTATTGGTTATTTTCTTTGTAGAAATGTTATATTATACAGGCGGTATTTTGGAGTTCTGTGAAATAGCGTTTTCAGTAATTTTTGGAATATCGGTACTCTTTTTTCCTGTTATTATAAGACAGGCTGAACTTCCGGAAATTCTAAAAAATAAGAAGGCGCTGCTTACAATGCTTTGGGATACCTTATGGTTTTATCTGATGATTTTTACCTTTGCAATCGCATATCAGGATGCGTTTAAAGACCTTTTGCTTATCGGTACTTTCGGAATGATTCTTGTCTGGACGATATTTGCGGCTGCAAGATATTTGAAGTTTAATTATGTTTTTAAAGCCGGTATAATGATTGTCATAATAGATGCCTGGCTTTATATCGGAACTATTATGGGATGGGTTACGGTAACAACAAATACTTCGCCTAATGTAGTGTTTATTCCGCTTCTTATAGCGAGTCTGGTATTAACCGGCGTTGGGATTATGCTGGAGCGTGTCTGAAAATTCGGCAGAAAGCAATTTTCAAACACGCTCTAG
>JAAVXK010000051.1 GCA_022790615.1 Lachnospiraceae bacterium | reverse complement strand
ATCCGTTTGAAACGCCGGAGTATACGTTTGAAAAGGGAAGCCTTCGCCGGCCGGTATATTAGAAAAAAGAAAATGTATGTATAATTTCCTAATGTGGGTGTAATAATATTAAAGACGAAAAAAATGCAACTCTTTGTTGTAAAGTGTTGCATTTTTTATCGTTACACTCATTATATCGACTATTATCTTTAAAACTTAACCCCAAAATAAATATTTTTTAAATTATTTTTATAATGCAATTTTTGTATAGACTTCATCCTTTTCATTCTGGTCTATACAAAGATACCGTTTTGTTATCTCATATGAGGAATGGTTATATATGCTCATGAGAAGCGCCGGCTGGATGCCCTGTTTCCATGCAAAATAACCGAAGGTTTTCCGAAGGGAGTGACAGCTTATGTGTTCCGGCAGGCCGCAGTGCCTGGCGGCTTTTTTTATTATACGGAAAGCCTGTGAGCGGCTGATATTATTGTGCGGATATTTCTGGCTGCTGAAAATATAGTGTTTTTCGTCAAATCGATTGTTTCTTATCAATGAGTTTCTCAGTTTGTCAAGCGCGGAAATAGCCGGATTGTTTAATATAACCTGGTTTTCTTTGCCGGTCTTTTTTTCAGTAATTGTAATGTGCGTTTTGTATCTGCCGTTCCTTAATATATCGTGCCACCGCAAATCAAGAATATCGCTGATACGAAGCGCCGAATTGAGTCCGAATATGATTAATGCGTAATTTCTCGGATTGTCTTCCTCACTTTCATAATATTCACGGAATTTAAGCAGCTTATCGGGTTCTCTTATTGGCTGTGTCGTGCTCATGTAAATCTCCTCCTTGTATAAGTGTGTAAAAGACCATTATGCAACACTTTACAACAAAATGTTGCACGGAAGGGAAGAAAGCAGGGAGGTTATTCTATGTTACGTTTATCGGTTAGTACGGAAGAGTTTCTCATGATTGGTGATGATATCAAATTAGTGTTTCTTGGAGGGACCGGAAGTCACCTGAGAATTATGATTGACGCCCCAAAAGATTTGAATATTGTCAGGAGTACGGTTATTGAAAAATACAATCCGGAGCTGAGGGGCAAGCTGCCAAAGTATTATGCCGACCCTAAATTGTCCAGAGGAAAGAGAGGCGGACAGCAGAATTCTCAATCTAAATAAGCAATAAATGAAATGGTAATAACGGAAATAACGCCCGGTTACTAGCGGGCCCGGAAGCTGGGTGTTGTTTCTGATATTATAGAGGGTTTTGCCCGAATAGACACACGTTAATAAAAAAGAGCCGCATACGGATGTGCGGCGGCACAACAAGGAGGTAATTATTATGATAGTACAGCACAACATTACATCAATGAATGCAAACAGACAATTGGGAATTGTCGGAGGCAATCTTAAAAAGGCAACGGAAAAGCTTGCAAGCGGCTACCGTATTAACCGCGCGGCGGATGATGCGGCAGGACTTTCCATATCTGAGAAGATGAGGGCGCAGGTAAGAGGTCTTCAGCAGGCTTCGGAAAATGCGCAGGACGGCATCTCGCTTATACAGACTGCAGAGGGAGCTATGGACCAGCAGCACGCCATACTCCAGAGAACGAGGGAGCTTGTTGTCAAAGCTGCCAACAGCGGCGTTTTGGAAGATACAAACGAAGATGATTATAAGAAAATCCAGGATGAGATTGACAAGTTGAAGGAAGAGTTTGAGAGAATCAATAGCGATACCGAATTCAACAAGAAAAAACTGCTTGATGGCAATTACGACGGCTGGCTGCAGATTGGAGCGAATGACGGTCAGGGTATACAGGTAACAATTGCTAATGCCACATGGACAGACATTGATGTTTTGGCGGGAGCGGCAGCGAACAGTACGGCCCTTGAGGACGTTGACGCCATGCTCCAGAGTGTTTCAGAAGTTCGTTCATCGCTTGGAGCAATCCAGAACAGGCTGGAGTATACCATTGCAGTTGATGACAATACTGCCGAGAACCTTCAGGATGCCGAGTCACGTATACGTGATACCGATATGGCTGACGAGATGACAAGGTATGCTAAGGAGAACATTCTTCAGCAGGCGGCAACTTCGATGCTCGCGCAGGCGAATCAGGCAAATCAGGGAGTACTGTCCCTGTTACAGTAATGAGATGAAATGTATTTGGGAGTGAGACGGAATTCATGGCATATAACCGAAAAGACAAGATTGTAGACAATAATAAAAAAAGAACCGGTGTTAAATTAGTTGTTATATTGTTCATCGTTATATTTCTTGCCGCTTCTGTATCTGCCGCTCTCTTTTTATGGGTAGTTCCCAAAAAAGAGAGCGCAGAAAAGGCCGGTCTTGGTTATGATGAGAACGCGGTAGTAGTCACGGACGAGGATGCACTTCAGAAGATGGTTGATGAGATGCAGAACAGGGAAGGAAGTATTTCGCTTGAATATAAAAATGTTGCCGGCAGCGGAGACGGAACGAATTTCAGCTGTTATATAGCTAATTCTGCAAAAAATAAGCATGACATGTATATTGGTATATATAGTGATGCGACTTATGCGGAAGAATTGTATCTGTCACAGCTTTTAAGACCGGGTTCAGGAATTAAGAAGTTTGAATGTAATAAAAAACTGGAGCCGGGAAGCTATAATGTTATATTGGTTTTTACACTTGTAGGGGACGACCATGAGACGATTCAATCCCAGACACCCGTGACATATACTTTGAATGTGACTGAGTCAAACACCCCGCAGTAAGCGGCGGGGCATGCCTTAGTTTCTTTTAGCAAGCCTGTCCCAAGGGTTCTATTATTCTTAATTAAAAACATATACCAGGAAGGAAGGAATGAATTATGAAAAAGAAGATTCTATCAATGGCGCTTGCATGCGCGCTCGTATTATCAACAGGCCAGACAGCGGGAGCTGCCGATACGAATATTACTACGCCGCAAGACGGGGTATATAAATCAGAAGTCGAAGTATCTACTGAGGTTACGATACCGACGATAAATATTACATTGTCAGATACTTCAAGTAAGAAAGTAGGAATTAACCCATATAAGTTAAAATTTTCGGTAAATGATTCTACTGAGCTGACGGATACAATTGCGAATCTTGAGGAAACAATCACGAATGAAAGTAATGTTGCAATTGCTGTTAACGTAACTACGAAAGCCGAGGTTCCACAGGGCAGTAAGGCTGTTGTTGCAACGGCTCCTTTGAAAGGAACGGAGATTACCAAATCAGTCTTTTCATATCTTCAAATAAAAGAAAAAGATAGTGCTGCGGCAGCGCTTACCACGGCGCCGGCAGCGTATGATGCAAAATCTAACGAGCTTATAGCATTCGCCGCAAAGGAGACTACGAAAAAGGCAATGGTAACTCTTGCCGCAGGTGATACGACGGCAACGTATGCAGGCTATAAGATATTTGGTGATGTAGCATCCAAGCCTGCCGAAGCGTGGACAACAGATGATACGCTTAAGTTCAGCATTGTATTCCAGTTTGAGCCTGTTGTAGCGGACAGTGCCGCAGGTAACTAAGTAATTCACTCGGACTTCGCGGTTAAAGGCGTAATATACGTTCAATATTGTTAGATTCCGCGAACACATGTTGTTACGATTAAAAGGGGCTGTTTGAACCGCTCCCCGTCAAGTAGACAATTAAAAAAATAAAAATCTTTTCTGCCAGTAGGTGTTTCCTGCTGGCAGTTTTATGCCACTTTTAAATACATCTCATGTTTTTCCAGTGGTGTTAGTACGCCTAAATTCCTTTGCAAACGTCTGTTATTGTAATACTCGATATATTTTTCTATCATTTCAACAATGGAATCCCTACTGGTAAATCTTTTCCCATAATAGCGCTCTCT
>JAAVXK010000005.1 GCA_022790615.1 Lachnospiraceae bacterium | reverse complement strand
CCAAGGGGCGGGGTATTTGGTCTACGCTCTGCTTCGGTCCGCGCTAAACGAACATCCACCGGATGTTCAGCGCCGCCAAATGCAAACAAGCTTGCGTTTGGGTCTGCACTTCGTTACGGTCCGTCCTGAACAAGCGTCCACTGGACGCTTAGGACCGTTGCGTACGCGAGAATAAACCTTTGCTCTGGTTACGCAGGTAACGGCAAATTATGCGTGTATTTATTCTTTTACCTCTTTAGCGCTTCTCTCACAATCTTAGAAAATTCAGCGGCGTCCCCGACCGCATTCTTGGGAAATATAAACGCCCTGACAGGCGACGTATACAAAAAGAAAGCTTTGCGCGTCTCGACAAATTTGCTTATATCATCCCACATTATACTGACTTTCTGTTCATCCTGCCTGATTACAATTCCATCCCGGCACAGATTATATAGAATAGGCGTTTTGAACGTTTCCTGTGAAAGCACCTGTCTTTTTGCCTTCATCAGAAGCTGTACGGGCTGCACCACGGTGAATAAAAGCGACAGTACAAGCAGCGCAATCTTTTCCATATTACCGTAAACATTCCACCCCATAACAAGCATCACGACAGCCGCGGCGCTTATAATAACTCCAAACCATCCTGTAAAGCTCCTGTACATATGCCGTATGACGAAATGCTGCATATCCTTTACGCCGATTAGAACTTCATATTCCCTGCTGCCTTCCATGTCAATCTCCGGCATATCCTGCTCCATACCCTGCCCGGATGGATTATCGTTTTCCTCTGTCGCAGCCCCGTGGACATCGCTTTCACCCGACGCTTTGGCAGCGCCGTTATCTTCATTGCCGTTAATGACTTCATCATCGTTACCTGCTTCGGCCATTTTCTTTAACTTCTCATAATATTCATTTTTCTTCATACCTGTGCCAATCCTTCCAATACCGCCATCCCTCTGCCGGCATTATAATACTATGCTCACGGTCAGCAAATCCGCCGCGTCACATGATACCGGGCGGCCGGTCTTTTTGGCCGCCAGTATAACTATTATAAAGAATTATGAATATTATATCAACCTTAATTTTGACGGTAATTTCGTTTTTTATCAGCCCTCATACTCTCTGCCGTAATACGCGCTCATATACATTTTCTTAATATCTTCCACTAACGGATATCTTGGGTTGGCTCCGGTACACTGGTCGTCGAACGCCTTCCATGCAAGGGCGTCAAGACCGTCTTTGAATTCTTTTTCATCGATACCGTATTCACTTATACTTTTCTTTATTCCTGTCTTTTCTTTCAGTTCATTAATTGCCGCTATTAGCTTTTCGAGCTTTTCTGCGTCCGTGCCGCCGACAAGACCGATTGCATCTGCAACCTGGGCGTATCTTTCCAGAGTGTGAGGGTACTCGTACTGTGGAAACGTTCCCATTTTTGCATAATTATCCGAGGCGTTGTATCTTATTACCCATTCTATCATTAATGCATTCGCTACTCCGTGCGGAATATGGAATGCCGCTCCAAGCTTATGAGCCATCGAGTGGCATACGCCCAAGAACGAATTGGCGAATGCGATTCCGGCCATCGCAGCCGCGTTTGCCATCTTCTCTCTGGCCCTTACGTCAGTCTGTCCATTTTCATATGCCCTTGGGAAATAATCGAATATAAGCTTAATCGCCTGCATTGCAAGTCCGTCCGTATAATCCGTCGCAAGAATCGACACATATGCTTCAAGGGCATGTATGAGCGCATCAATTCCCGAAGCCGCTGTAAGTCCCTTAGGCGCGGACATATGCAGGTCAACGTCGATTATCGCCATATCCGGCATGAGTTCATAGTCGGCCAAAGGATATTTTATTCCGGTGCCCTCGTCTGTAATTACAGCAAACGGCGTAACCTCAGAACCTGTTCCGGCAGATGTGGGAATTGCTATAAAATATGCCTTCTTTCCCATCTCAGGGAACTTATACACCCTTTTTCTGATATCCATAAACCGCATGGCCATATCCATGAAATCCGCCTCCGGATGCTCATACATAACCCACATAATCTTAGCGGCGTCCATCGCAGAACCCCCGCCCACGGTTATAATACAGTCCGGCTCAAACGCCCTCATCTGCGCCGCTCCATTTAGCGCGCACGACAATGTAGGGTCAGGCTCAACATCAAAAAATGTAGTATGGATGATTCCCATCTCATCAAGCTTATCCGTGATACATTTTGTGTAGCCGTTGCTGTACAGGAAGTTATCGGTTACAAGGAACACCCTCTTTCTGTTCTGCACGCTTTTTATCTCGTCAAGCGCGACAGGCAGGCACCCTTTTTTAAAGTATACTTTTTCCGGAAGTCTTAACCACAGCATATTCTCTCTCCTTAAAGCAACTGTTTTTATATTAAGAAGGTGCTTTACACCGACATTTTCAGACACGCTGTTTCCGCCCCATGAACCGCATCCGAGCGTGAGCGACGGCGTAAGGCCGAAGTTATACAAGTCTCCGACGCCGCCGTGTGTCGAAGGCGCGTTTACAATTATACGTCCCGTCTTCATACGCTCTGCAAATTCACAAAGCGAGTTTTTTTTCTTCAACTCATCAATATATATTGACGAAGTGTGTCCGTACCCTCCCTCGGTTATAAGCTTTTCAGCCTTTGCAAACGCCTCGTCCAGATTCTTTACTTTGTACATTGCAAGGACGGGAGATAGCTTTTCACGGGCAAATTCCTCGCTCACTTCCACGCTCTCAACCTCGCCTATTAATATTTTTGTCTCCGGAGCCACACGGAAACCGGACATTTCGGCAATCTTACAAGCAGACTGTCCGACTATTGCCGCGTTAAGCCTTCCGTCCACAATGATTGTCTTTCTAACTTTGTCCAGCTCGTCGCCCACAAGGAAATGACATCCCTTATCGGCAAACTCATTTTTTACCGCCGTATACACATTCTCATGTACGAGCACCGACTGCTCGGACGCGCACACGACACCGTTGTCAAAAGTCTTTGAATGTATAATGGAGTTCACAGCCATACGTATGTCGGCGCTCTCATCTATTACAGCGGGAACATTGCCCGAACCTACGCCGATTGCGGGCTTTCCGGATGAATACGCGGCGTTTACAAGCGCCGGCCCTCCGGTCGCAAGCGTTACGTCTGCCTCCTTCATAACCTGTCCTGACAATTCAAGACTAGGCTCATCAATCCATTCTATGATATTTTCCGGCGCACCCGCTTTCACTGCCGCCTCCAGAATAATTTTTGCCGCCGCTATAGTAGATTCCTTTGCGCGGGGATGAGGTGATATCACAATTGCATTTCTCGTTTTTAAGCATAACAGGCATTTAAAAATAACCGTGGAGGTTGGGTTGGTAGTTGGTATGACAGCCGCCACGACGCCGACCGGCTCGGCGTATTTCTTAATTCCGTATGACTCATCCTCATGCACCAGTCCGCATGTCTTTGTATCTCTGTAGGCATTGTATATATATTCTGCAGCATAATGGTTCTTAATAACCTTATCCTCCACTATTCCCATTCCGGTTTCCGAAACGGCGTGCCTGGCAAGCGTTATCCTTTCTTTGTTTGCCGCGGATGCAGCCGAAAAGAATATCTTATCGACCTGTTCCTGCGTATATTGCGAGTATTCCGACAGCGCGCGGCGCGCCCTCGAAACCGCCTCCTTAAGACTTCCTTCATCGTCAACTTTTTTTCTGTTATACATGTAACGTTCTCCTTACTTTCGATAAAAATTTTACCCGACCCCCGCAAATAGTCTTTATTTCAAGTCGCCGGCATACACCGAAATGTAATAGTCCGGGTAATGCTTCTCCTAGAGCGTGTTTGAAAATTCATTCCCGCCATCTGCGTTTCACACTTTTTCAAACACGCTCTAATTACATGATGTCTGATTATCCGCTTTTATATTCACAATCAACAATCTTTTCACTGAATGCTTCATATAAAGAAAAATGAGAACGTATGGTAAAGTTTTTCTTATACATGGCAAATGCCCGAACATCATCTGTTCGGGCATTTTATCTTAAACATTGCCTCACATGCATGGTGAAGCAGGTCGGACATTTCATTATCTGAAATTTTGTAGTATACCTCTTTTCCATCCCTGCGGCTTACTAACAAGCCGCTTTTTTTTAGCACTTTTAAGTGATGCGACACCGCCGGCTCAGTCATCTGCATTGCGGCCGCTATGTTCGTTACACACTCCTCGCAGTGACATAAGAGCCAGAATATCCTGAGTCTTGACGCGTCGCATACCTGCTTGAACATATCCGCCACTTCCGCACAATCCTCTATCTGTGGCATACTCCCCAAAACATTACTAATATTTTGGTCGTGCTCGTGAGGAAGGTTTATATTCGATTTACTATCCATATTATCATTCCCTATCTGTCTTTATTTTTGCGATGGTACAGCGCACGCGTTGCATTCAGTACTGCAATAACCATAACGCCGACGTCCGCAAAGATTGCCCACCACATATTCACAAAACCGACGGCTCCCAGCGCAAGGCATATTAACTTTACGGCAAGCGCAAAAACTATATTCTGCCTTACTATCCGGATTGTCTTAACAGATATTTTCATTGCATCGGCAATTTTTGCCGGATTATCATCCATAAGCACTATATCCGCCGCTTCTATGGCCGCGTCCGACCCAAGGGCGCCCATGGCGATACCGATATCGGCCCTTGATAAGACCGGGGCGTCGTTGATTCCATCGCCTACAAACGCAAGCCTTTCATTGCTGCCTTTAACTGCAAGAAGACTTTCCACCTCTTTTACTTTATCCTCCGGGAGCAGCTCGCTTTTTACAACATCCACTCCTATCTCTTTCGCAACGCTTTCGGCAGCTTTCCCTGCATCGCCTGTAAGCATTACGACCTGCTTTACCCCCGCGGCTTTGAGCCCTGCCACAGCTTCACGCGCATTTTCTTTTATTACGTCGGATATTATAATATACCCCGCATATTTTCCGTCAACAGCCACATGTATCTCTGTGCCGACTTTGTCCGGCACTTTGTATTCCACTCCAATCCGCTTCATAAGCCTTACATTTCCTGCCGCCACTTTCACGCCGTCTACAAGCGCCTCCACACCATGTCCGCCAATCTCGTCAACGCCGCTTACGATGGAATTGTCAGTTTCAGAGCCGTAAGCCTCTTTTATGCTCTTACTTATAGGGTGATTGGAATAGCTCTCGGCATGAGCGGCATATTGAATCAGTTCCTCTCTGGTAATCCACCCTTCGGGCTCGACATGCGTCACTTCAAACACACCTTTTGTCAGCGTTCCCGTCTTGTCACATACAACGTATTTCACTTTTGAAAGCGCCTCGAGGTAGTTAGAACCCTTTACGAGTATTCCCTGTGCCGAAGCTCCCCCTATACCGCCGAAAAAGCTGAGCGGAATCGAAATTACAAGCGCACACGGACAGCTTATTACAAGTATTGTCAGCGCGCGTATAAGCCATTTTGTCCATGCGGCGTCCCCGCCTGTTATAACTGCGAACAGCGGAGGTATGACGGCCAGAAGGAATGCTCCTATACAAACGGCCGGTGTATAATACCTTGCAAACCTTGTAATAAAATTCTCTGACTTTGACTTTTTCATGCTTGAATTCTCTACAAGCTCAATAATTTTTGAAACCGTGGACTCATCAAATTCCCTTGTCGTCTCAATACGCAGTACGCCGGATATATTCACACAGCCGCTTATTACCTCGTCGCCCTCATGTACGCTTCTTGGGACGCTCTCTCCGGTAAGCGCGCTTGTGTTAACCGTCGACGAGCCTTCCTTTACTACCCCGTCAATCGGAATCTTCTCACCGGGCCGTACAATTATTACTGTTCCCGTCACAACTTCGTCAGGGTCAGTCCGTATTATCTCACCGTTTTCTTCAATGTTGGCATAATCGGGCCTGATGTCCATAAGCTCCGTTATATTTTTCCGGCTCTTTCCAACCGCATAACTTTGAAACAACTCGCCTATCTGGTAAAAAAGCATAACCGCCGTGCCCTCGACATACTCCCCAAGCACAATCGCACCGACCGTCGCTATCGCCATCAGAAAATTCTCATCAAAAACTTCGCCGTGTACAATTCCAAGCGCCGCTTTTCTTAATATGTCGTACCCTATAATAAGGTATGGTATTATAAAAAGTGCAAACTTGGCTATCCCAGACACCGGAACAAATAAAAATCCCACAGTCATTACAGACGAGACTATGATTCTTATCAACACTTTCCTCTGCTTTTTATTCATAACGCTTCCCCCCGCCTATTACACACATTTCAAGTCAAATACCCCGCATCAGGCTGCGGAAATGTATAGCCGCCTACAGAAACACCTCGCAGTCAGGCTCTACATTTTTGCAAGCCTTAACCGCCTGCTGCATGACTGTGTCAACGTCTGCGTCATCCTCAAACTCGACGCTCATTTTTTGCGTCATAAACCCGACCGCGGCGTCCTTTACTCCGCTAATCTTTTTTACGGCCTCCTCCATTTTTAACGCGCATGCCGCGCAGTCTACTTCAATTTTGTATTTCTTTTTCATAATCCATCATCCTCCAATCAAAAATGTTCATAAAAAGATAAGTGCATAATCCTTTTTATCTTCTATGAACATTTAAACATATGTTTAATCGTTTTGTCAAGTATTTTTTCTAAATATGATTTGCCGGGCAAATTCGGCTATCTATATTTATTGAAATTGCCAAGATATATTTAAACTAAATATCCGACGCTCAGACAAACATAATCATTACATACAAAATAATATTTAAAATATTATAATTCAAATATATATACTGATATTTATTATATAGCAGTATACAGCCCGCATGTATAACGGTTATTATAGTAACGGGATATTTACACACGCCGGTTCTTTGGCTGCGTTTTTTGCGGCCTTAGAACCGCTGCGTGTGTAACTAAGCGAGAACGTGCCCGTACTATAATAACCGTTATACATGCGGGCGTCGCACTACGAAGCCACAATATAATGCCGCAATACAATATTTTCCTCTATTTTACCATAAATGCTTTAATACCCGGAAACGCCGCGCTTACACCCAGTTCTTCCTCAATTCTTATAAGCCTGTTATACTTTGCCACCCTCTCGCTGCGGCACGGGGCCCCGGTTTTAATCTGTCCGGTATTAAGCGCTACGGCAAGGTCCGCTATTGTAGTATCCTCCGTCTCACCCGAACGGTGCGACACTATAGCCGTATATCCGGCTGTCTTTGCAAGTCTGATTGCATCCATCGTCTCAGACAGTGTTCCTATCTGATTGAGTTTGATAAGAATGGAATTGGCGCATCCCATCTCTATTCCTTTCTTAAGTCTCTCGCAGTTCGTAACAAACAAATCATCCCCGACAAGCTGAATCCTGTCTCCAAGCTCGTCCGTTATTTTCTTCCATCCGTCCCAGTCCTCTTCATCAAGCGGGTCTTCTATAGATAGAATCGGATATTCGTTCACCAATTCTTTGTAATATGCAATCATCTCATCCGTTGAGCGCGTAATCTGCGTGGATATAGTGTCGGGCTGCTGCGCTGCAACCTCCTGCGTTGCGCATCCGCATCCTGAACCGTCTTTCTTACCTCCACTTTCAAGCGATTCACATTTTGCTTTACTCTCACCCGGAAAATAATACATTCCGCTGTCAGCCTGATGCAGCTCTGAAGCAGCAGCATCCATTGCAAAGTAAATATCTTTGCCCGGAGTATACCCCGCATCCTTTATTGCAGCAACAAGGATATCAAGAGCTTCCTTTGCATCCCTTACGTCAGGCGCAAAGCCTCCTTCATCTCCGACCGCCGTGGATAATCCTTTTTTTGCGAGCACTCTTTTAAGATGCTGGTAAACTTCCGTTCCCATCCTAAGAGACTCCCGGAAACAGCAGTGATAATCCGGTTCGTGCGGAACAGGTATAATCATAAATTCCTGAAAATCAAGATTATTTTTTGCATGAACGCCTCCATTTATAATATTCATCATAGGTACCGGCATTGTGGATGCCGATATTCCTCCGATATATTTGTACAAAGGCATTTTTTTAGCTTTTGCGCCGGCCCTTGCTGCTGCAAGTGAAACAGAGAGTATGGCATTTGCTCCAAGCTTTCCCTTATTGTCCGTCCCGTCAAGCTTTATCATCATATTGTCAAGCTCGCCATGTTCAAGCACGCAATGGCCTACAAGCGACCTTCTTATATCAACATTTACATTATCAACGGCCTTTAGAACGCCGTTTCCGTTAAATCTGTCTTTCCAGCATTCCCGCTCGCATTCCTCAAATGTACAGTTACCGTCACGGAGCTCAACCGCTTCATATTTACCTGTCGACGCTCCGCTTGGACACGCCGCAACGCCCTGAATTCTGTCGTCCACCGTGACAACCGCCTCAACCGTTGGATTACCTCTTGAATCAATAATTTCTCTGGCCCTTACGTCCGTTATCTCACACTTTGCCATAATATTGCCTCCTGTAATATATAATAATTCTATTTTATTTTTCCAATTAAAGGTCAATATTATTCATTAGGAAACGGCTGACAGCCATACTTTGCAAAATATATTTTTCGAAACCAACCGTGAAATTATTTCATAAAATTGGCTTATAAAAAATTTTTTATGTTTGTTATTTTATGTGTATATTTTCTTTTGAACCGGAAATAATACTAGTAACATCACGTAAGATATCCCCCTCTTTCTTACGTAGTGTTAACACCAAGGACGAAGTTTTAATACTTAATCCTCCCCTATTAAAAAGTTCCCCGCATACGCAGATGCAGGGAACTTTTTTATGCGTATATATCGTTTATCCCCGCGTACGCAACGCTCCTTAGCGTCCGGTGGACGCTTGTTCAGAGCGTGTTTGAAAATTGCTTTCTGCCAGATGCGTTTCACACTTTGTGGGAGATTTGTGCCAAATGAGGGAAGCGTAGCGGGCTACGTTGACTGAATTTGACGTAAATATACCGCAAAGTGGGGGGCGCAGATGGCGGGAATGGATTTTCAAACACGCTCTAGGACGGACCGGAACAAAGCGGCGACCTCTGCCGCCATACCTGCATGAACATTTGGCGGCAATGGACATCCGGGAATATCCGTTTAAAGCGACTGAACAATGGAAGCGAAAAAGCAAGCAAAAAATGATGCATTTCAACACGAATTGGAATTTACAAAATGCATGTTTTTATGGTATCATAGCAATATTAATTTATTTTTAGGGGGAAAATATGCAAAGCTACAGCGAAAAGTTTCAAAAAGAAATTATTAAACCTTTACGTATTGTAATTATTACTATTTTAACCCTGGCTCTTCTATGGGTTGCATGGCTGGAAGTTTCTTCTTTTCAAGACGAAAATACAATTCTTAAATCGCAGAGCAAAAACAATGTGGAGTCCTGGTTCAATGAACAGATTGCGCTTCTTGACTCTTTCCTGTCTTACATAAACTATGACACCGCCCTGCTGAAAGACTACGACACCACACAGAACTATCTGGAAACCGTTGCCGGTGAACACGAAACTCTTCTTGCTGCTTATCTCGGCTCACCTACGATAACAACAAAAATGATATGCAGCGATAATTGGATTCCCGAGGACGGTTATGTCGTGGAAGAACGCGACTGGTACTCCGGCGCAAAAGAAAATAACGGCCTGTTTATCTCAGAGCCGTATGTCGACGCTACATATGGTTGTCTTTGCATATCCATATCAAAACCGATAAAAGAAACCGACGCCGTGATGGCGATTGATATCGATATAACAACGCTCCAGTCAGCCATCAATTCATTTTGTACTGATTTGCAAAATGTAACGCTCGTATCCTCCGAGGGGATTATTGTTTCTTGCCCCATTGAGGATTATGCGCTGACAGAGGACAAATCAACCAAATTTTCCGATACGCCGTTCGCAAAAGCATCCAATGAAAACAGCACGCTAATCCGTACTTCCGGCATAAGTCTGTCGGCATCATCACTGCAGCCGCTTAAAGACATTACGTATAAGCTGTATGTCGGTATTGGCCTTCGCCACTTGGCCGGCAAGCTTCTTATATTAATTATAATATATTTTCTGGCTCTGCTTATTACAATCATTGTTATGAAAAAAAGGATTGTCACCGTTATAGCAAAAGGGTTCATCCCGTTTGAGACTATAAAACAAAAGATAATCACTTTGTCAAACTGCGATTTGAACGTCGTATTCAATGAAAAAACCAACATTACCGATATTAAAGAGTTACAGGATTCTCTGGACACGATGGTTCATAATTTACGAAACTACATACAGGACATTGATTCGGTTTTGTCGGAGATATCAGACGATAATCTGAACGTTAAAAGCGAGATTGAGTACCGCGGTGATTTTATTGCAATCCAGACCTCCATTAATCAGATAGTTTCCAAGGTTCGCAGCATCCTTACCGAAATTAACGGCGTATCAAACAGCCTAAACATTTCCTCCGGTGAAATTGCGGCTACCGCCGGCGATATGTCTGAAAACAGCGCGAAACAGACTTCCTCGATGAATGAACTGCAAACCGAATTTAAGCATTTCCGTAATGACATGAGGCAGATACACGAGCAGATAACAGCCGCCAGCCTGGCAGTAAACGATAACAGCGCCGCACTTAACAGAATTGGTGAACAGGATATGCAGGAACTTTCCGGCAGTATGCGAAAGATAGGCGAAAGTTCCTCGCGCATCTCCCAATTTGTATCAATGATTCACGAGATTTCATCGCAGACACAGCTGTTATCCCTGAACGCATCAATTGAAGCCGCGCGTGCCGGCGAATCCGGAAAGGGATTTGCGGTTGTCGCCGGTGAGATAAGCAAATTAAGCGAAGACACTCTGAAGGTAAATCTTGAGATTGAGGATATAATCAAAAATAATGAAGAATTCGTAAACGACGGAATTAACATTGTTGAATCGACACGCGACACCCTGCTCCGGACTTTAGAGGACAACAGCAGGATGACGGGACAGATTAACGAAATTACCGAAATATTAAATATCCTGTTTGATAAGCTTACTGAAATTGAGGCGTCGTTAAAGGATTCCGTGCGCCGCGGCGAAGAAAATATGTCGATGACGAAAGACTGTTATTCGTATACGAAAGAACTTCTTGCCAGCTCGGATACGTTAAAGGGTACTGTTGAAAAGTATATATTTTAAGACATAACATAGAACAGGATACCGGTTCCTACACAAAACACAGGGAGGGAGACAACAAGTCAAACCTCCCTGTATTATTATGTATGGAAATATTATTTCCCTAATGCCGCCCCATGGTCAAGCGGTCCGCTGCCTTTTCCAAGATTAAGCATCGCCGCGAGGGCAGTCGAAATATACTCCTTTGCACATTTTACAGCCCTGTCAACGCCATAGCCTTTTGCAAGGCCTGCTGCGATTGCGCTTGAGAGCGTACATCCGGTTCCGTGCGTATTCGGATTATGAATCCTTTTGCCCTCGTACCATATAAAGGAATTATTTTCGTACAACACATCATTTGCGCTGTTAATATTATGCCCTCCCTTACATAAAACTGCGCAGCCATACGTATCGCCTATACGCTTTGCGGCCAATTCCATATCTGTTTCATTATGTATTCCGAAGCCGCACAAAACTTCCGCCTCCGGAATGTTAGGCGTTATCAGCGCGGCAAGCGGAAACAGTTCTTCTTTCAAATCTTCGACCGCATCGTCACAGATAAGGCTTGTTCCGCTTGTAGATACCATAACAGTATCAACAACGATATTACGGGCGTTATATTCCATGAGTTTTTTCGCTGTAACATGAATGAGCCCTGATGAGGACATCATGCCAATCTTTACGGCGTCAGGAAAAATGTCCGTAAAAATACAGTCAAGCTGCGCCGCCAAAAAGTCTTCTGTGACATCTGCAATCTGCGCAACGCCCATCGTATTCTGTGCGGTAAGTGAAGTGATTGCGCTCATTGCATACACGCCGTTGGCAAGCATCGTCTTAATATCCGCCTGAATTCCCGCTCCGCCGCTGCAGTCGCTTCCCGCTATTGTCAGCGCTGTTTTTCTCATAGAAAATCCCCCTCTTAGAATTTATTTTTTACCTAATCATCAATACCAAACAAATTTTCCAATCGTTCTTCCGCCCTATCGAGTTTCTCCTCGAGAGCGTCAAGTTTATTTTCCTTTTTCATATACTGGCTCTTTGTTATTGTCTTTTTCCTGTACTTATTTTCAATCGCATCCTCATAAATGTCAAGACAATTGTCTATCTTTTCTTCCTCTTTTTTCAGAGATAAATATTTTTCCCTGTCTTTTGTAAATGTTTTGTCTGCCAAAAGCTTATCAATTTTTTTCACGAACTTATTAACCATCTTTCTAAGCTTTTTAATCGTATACTTCTTGCCGCTCTGTGCTGAAGTGTTTTTCTTGGCGGTTGCATTATTCTTGCTCGTGGCTGTTGTTTTATTATTTGTTTTGTTTTTGACTGTTGTTTTATTATTGGCTGTCGTTTTATTATTAGTCGTCGTTTTATTGACTGTTGTCTTGTTATTAGCCGCTGTTTTCTTTGTTGTAGTCTTTTTCTTTCCTGTAGTTTTGTTATTTGCGTTATTCTTCTTATTACCTGTAGTTTTGTTATTTGCGTTATTCTTCTTATTACCTGTAGTTTTGTTATCTGCGTTTGCCTTCTTTTTGGCTGTTGTTTTATTATCCGCGTTAGTCTTTTTCTTATCTGCCGAATCATTCTGTGTTGACGCCTTCTCCTGCTCGGACGTACCGTCCTTTACAGAACTCTGTTCCTGTCCTGCCGTAACGCCCCGGGACACATCTGTGCTCTGTCCGGTTGTCGCTCCCTGCGAAGATGCAGTGTTCTGCCCGGTTGCTGAGCCATAAGACTTTACCGTGCTGCCAGCGCTATATCCGCTTGTAATTCCTTGTACCGTACTATCAGCCCGTCCGGCGGCGGTGCCCTGCCCTACGGTTCCACTCTGTTTCGTCGTTTCATTTTGGCCGCTGCCCGGATTGCCGCTTTGAGTATCGTTCATATCCGTCTGCTGCTCAAGATTTGCACTCTGATTGCCTGACGTCCCATTATCAGCGCTGTCCGAGCCTGATTTACAGGCGGACAGCATAAACGCCGCCGCAAGCCCTACTGCAAAAATAGTAGATTTTTTCATTTTGTTTTTCCTCTCTTTCAAGTTTTATCGTATTCATCCGTTCTTTCATGCAGGCCTTAAACATATATAATTCTTTTGCCTGTAACAATATTGTCTCCAACTTCATCGAAATTACATGCGGTTATTTCTGCATAAAATGTCTGGCATATAATTCAAAAAAATTTAAAATATATTTGATTGCGGCGCGCACGGCTGATGTGATAAAATATTATATGTTAACCCAAATTCCGGCGTACGATGCAGTCTGATGTACTAGTGTACTGAATCATTTGAGAACATGGAGGAAAAGAAATGTATAAAAAGACAAAGAAAGCGCTTGCCGTACTTATTACAGGCATTGTATTCGTTCATTCATTGAATTATCCAACAGCACAATCAGCAAAAATAAAACTGTCAAAAACGAAACTGAACATAAAGACGGGAAAATCAAAGACACTGAAAGCGTCCGGTTTAAAAAAAGTAAAATGGAGCGTGAACAAGCCGTCGGTGGCAAAGCTCTCGGCAAAGAAGAAAACCAGTGTAAAAATAACCGGAAAAAAAGCGGGAAGCGCAACCGTAACCGCAAAATACACAGTCAGGAAAAAAACAAAGAAACTTTCATGCAAAATTACCGTAACAGACGGCCGCAAAATAACAAACGCTTCACCGACTCCGGTAAGAACCGCCGCGCCTGCAGCCGAAACCCCAATGAACAATCCGACGAATACTCCGGTCAATACCCCGTGCATAACTCCCGGACCAACGCCGGTTCCAACCCCATTACCAACCCCTTCCGTAATATCCGAAAACGGCACATGGGCTTACATTCCATTCGAGGACGATACGCTCCTAAAAGAATATGAAACTATATTCGGAAATGTTGGAACCTGTCTTACATACAAGGGAGTATTCGGGAAAAACGAAATGCAGGACACAAAAACAATGAATTTTGTGCAGAAAAACTATAACAGCTTTACGCTCGAAAACGAGATGAAACCTTCCTATATGCTTGCAGATTCCGACAAGGATTTCAGAAATCCGCCGTTTAACAAGCTGCTAGACATACATGAGGCTGTCGCCGCCGGTTACACGATTCCCGACGGTTACAAGGAAGCAACTGTTCCGTCCATTAATTTTGAGCGAATCGACACAATTCTGTCCACCGCCGCAAAATACGGAATCAGGATGAGGGCGCACACGCTTATCTGGCACAGCCAGACTCCGACTGAATTTTTCAGAACAGGCTACAAAGAAAGCGGCGCGTTTGTCACCCCGGAGGTTATGGACCAGCGTATAATATATTACGTAACTAACGTGATGAAACATGTACTCGACAGCGAGTATTCGTCGGTCGTGTATACATGGGACGTCGTAAATGAATATTTCCACCAGCTTTCGGACGGAACGGAAAAAAACTGGTCCAATATCTATGACATTAACGGCATAAGCGGACTCACCAGCAGACCTTCCTATGTAAAGCTGTCTTTCAAAACCGCATACGACGTTCTCAAATCATACGGTCTGAACGATAAGGTTACGTTGTTCTACAACGACTACAATACAAGTCAGGTATCGGAAAAAATCGTCGATATGGTGAATTATATTAACGAAAAAGATGAGATAAACCCGGAAGGCGAACGCATATGCAGCGGCGTCGGTATGCAGTGCCACCTCGACGTAAAGTGGCCTTCGGTAAAAGAGCAGCTTAACACCGTTAAGAAGTTCCTCGACGCAGGCTTTGAGGTGCAGATTACGGAGCTTGACATAATAAACAGCCTCAATGAAAAGGACGAGGAAACTCTGTGTGATTATTGGTTTAACTTTATGAAAGGTCTTGTGGAGTTCAAAAAAGCGGGAGGCAATATTACAGGCGTAACCTTTTGGGGATTATCCGACGCCGTGACATGGAGATTCGGAAAATCGGCGCTTCTGTACGGCGAATCGATAAATGACCCGAAAAAATCTCTCTATGCCGTCTACGCCGCTGCACAGACATGGCTTGACCTAAAATAATGCCGCCAACGGGTCCGTCGCAAAACACGGTAATTACACAATGTGGTGTTGATAGATGCATAATGCACGCTTCATATTGTTAAAATACCCTGTTTTGCCACGGCCCTTTTGACATTATATTATGTATCACCGGATAAATAATAACCCGACAGAATGTATTACAAATGCAACAAGCCAGGCTATAGCGCATTGTCCGAACACGGTTGCAACGGCGGCGCTTTTACCGCCTATCTCACGTCTTACAGTTGCAATAGCCGCGACACACGGCGTATATAACAGAGTAAATACAAGGAATACAAACGCGGTAAACGGAGTGAACAGCGTATTAAGCCCCGCTATATCCCCGCCGAGTAACACGGTAAGGGTTGACACAACGCTTTCCTTTGCCGTCAGTCCTGTAATAAGGGCTGTAGATACCCTCCAGTCGCCAAATCCAAGCGGTTCAAAAACAGGCGCGATATATCCTCCGATATGGGCAAGAATACTCGAGTCCGGACTGTCCGCAATATTAAACTTCGCGTCAAAGGTTTGAAGAAACCATATTATAATCGTGGCAAGAAGTATTATCGTAAATGCTTTCTGTATGAATCCTTTTGCCTTATCCCAGATTAGAAACGCCACGCTTTTTGCGGACGGAATCCTGTAGTTTGGCAGCTCCATGACAAACGGAACCGGCTCGCCGTTATACCTGCTCTTTTTTAAAATGAGCGCATACAGCACACCGCACACAATACCGAATATATAGAGAAAAACCATGACGAGCGCCCTCATATTTTTAGGGAAAAATGCCGTTGTGAACAGCGCATATATAGGCAGCTTTGCACTGCAGCTCATAAACGGAGTGAGAAAAATCGTCATTCTCCTGTCACGTTCGCTCGACAGCGTTCTCGTGGCCATAATTGCAGGAACGGAACAGCCGAATCCGATGAGCATCGGAACAAAGCTCCTGCCGGACAGCCCTATTTTTCTTAGCAGCTTATCCATGATAAAAGCCACCCTTGCCATATATCCCGTGTCTTCAAGAATTGACAGAAACAAAAACAGCGTGACGATAACGGGAAGAAAGCTCAATACGCTTCCGACGCCGTTACATATCCCGTCAACTACAAGCGAATGGACCACAGCGTTAATTCCAAGCGCCGTAAGCCTTCCGTCAATTAACCCTATAATATAATCCACGCATGAAGACATGACATCCGATAAAAAAGTTCCGATAAAATGAAACGTCATTACGAACACAAGCGCCATAATTCCGATAAAACATGGTATACCCGTATATTTTCCGGTCAGTATTTTATCAATGGCAACGCTTCTTTTATGCTCCTTACTCTCACGCGGCTTTACAACTGTCTTTGCACATAGTTTTTCAATAAATGAAAATCTCATGTTGGCTAGAGCGGCTTCCCTGCCAAGGTCCGCCTCCCTCTCCATAACGTCAATAATCCTTCCGAGAACCTCTTTTTCATCATCCGGTACATGTAACGACTCCTCAATAATCCTGTCGCCCTCAACCATCTTGGTTGACGCAAACCTTACGGGTATTCCCGCCGCAATTGCATATGGCTCAAGCAAATGCTCTGCCGCATGTATACATCTGTGCACAGCGCCAACCTTGTCGCCGGTCCTTCCACTGTCCTCGCAGAAATCAATCCTTCCCGGAGCCTCCCTGTATCTTGCTATGTGCATTGCATGGTCTATAAGCTCGTCGATTCCCTCATTTTTTACCGCGGAAATAGGAATCACCGGAATACCCAGAATCTCTTCCAGCTCGTTTATACGTATACTTCCCCCGTTGGCGCGTACCTCGTCCATCATATTAAGCGCGAGCACCATGGGAATGCCGAGTTCCATAAGCTGAATTGTCAGATACAGATTGCGTTCTATGTTAGATGCGTCAACTATGTTTATAATTCCCATCGGACTGTTCTTCATTAAAAAATCCCGTGTCACTATCTCGTCATTTGAATACGGTGAAAGCGAGTATATACCCGGAAGGTCCGTAACCGTCGCCTCAGGATAATTCCTTATAATACCATCCTTCCTGTCAACGGTAACTCCCGGAAAGTTTCCGACATGCTGATTGGAGCCGGTCATCTGGTTGAACAGCGTGGTTTTGCCGCAGTTCTGATTCCCTATAAGCGCAAATGAAACCGGCATACCCTTTGGAATCTTCTTTCCCATCTTCCTGTCACGGTAACTCTGCGCCTTGCCAAGTTCACCGACACGCGGATGTTCAATCGGCTTATATCTACCGGATTGTCTGACCTTGCCCTCAACCGTTTCTATGAGCTCCACCTCAATGCAGCCGGCTTCTGCAAGCCTTAGCGTCAGCTCATACCCCCTTATTTCTATCTCTATAGGGTCTCCCATCGGAGCTTTTTTTCTAAGGCTTGCCACAGTCCCCGGAGTTAACCCCATGTCAAGCAGATGATTATGTAATTCTCCCCTGCCTTTTATATTAAGTATCTTCGCACTCTGTCCAACGGCCAGCTCGCCGAGAGTCATATTCACCCCTCCAATACGTTTAAAATAATACAAGCATGAATCCCTCTATCATACGTAACGAAACACAGTTTATCACGAAAAATCACATCCATTTATATACCGCAATATCTCGCATACCGTTTATCGTTCTGATAGAAAGCATGTGACGATTTTAAGTCCGGTAACTCATATATTTTACTATATTCTATATTAAATATTATAGTTACCTTAAGCTAACTATAATAATAACATAACGCTGCGCATATTACAATATGGAAATACTCTCCTCGTCTACTGCATGTTCCGTTATTATTCCGTCGTTTCTTTTTCAGCCTATACACGCTTGAGCGATTTGAGGTATTCCTTCCTCTCATCCAATACGCGGTAGCTCTCCCTTGCCTTTTGTATCGCCTTATTATGTACCCACACCGGAAATCTATTATTTTCAATAAAAGGAACCGTATCGTCATACTGCTTTGCAAGCGCCGTCGCAAGATACCACGCAATTCCCATCCGCACATAATAGTCGTCGGAATCAATACCGGCAAGCCACTCAACATGCTCTCTTCTGAAATCACCGTCAAGAAAATACGTCATCAGCATATTGCTTGCGAATCTGACAGTATAAGGTTTATCTGACCCGAGCCATTGTTCCACCAATTTTATAAGCTTCTCCTTATTGTTCTTAAACACTTTCGGTTTAATAGAATCGCAGGTAGACCAGTTGTCGATATAAGGAAGAAACTTCTCCACCGCGCTTATACACGCATCATAATCTTTAATACGCTCAATTATAAACGCGTGTAAATTATTTTCTTCATAATAAAAATGCGGCACACTGTTAAGGAAAATTTCTATGTCCGGGTTATCCGCAATCTGAACCGCATATTTTCTTGCATGCGGGATACGTACCCCTATAACCCTGTCTTTATCAATGTTAGGTATCAATTTACTTTGAAAATCCCTGTAACCGTTATCCTGCATGGAAAATAGTTCTTTTTTTATTGTTTCACATATATTCTCTCCCATTTTATATACCTCTCTTCATTGTATGAATCTAATTATTTCACAAACACTGCAATCAGTCAATTAATCTTTCTCAACGGAACGTATATTGCTTTTTGTCAGTACTTGATATATAATTATAAAAAACTTGATTTATTATGAGATAAAACATACATACGGGGAAATTATAATGATTGATATAATATATGTCCACTACAATACGACGCATGCGGATGATTTTGTCTATTATGAGGAAAACCCGGGTCGTGACTGGTGGCTTCTGTTGCAGACACATACGCCTGCATTTTTTATAATAGACGGTAAAGAATATTTTATGCCCCCGCAAAGCGCCGTGCTTTATCCTCCATACGCAACGCTCCACTACGGAGCGCATGAAAGCTATTTTAAAAACGACTGGATTCGATTCTACACGGACGAAGATTTTATATGCAACGGAAACGTTCCGATTGGCAAACCGTTTGAGATAAAAGAATTTGAATTTACACACCGCCTCTTCGAACAACTTGCGTCTGAAAATTTTTATGACAACCGGTTCAAAACGCACACGATACATTCGTTGTTTGAAATGATGTTTGCAAAACTGGAAGAATCCATCGGTTTTCAGACTGAGAACACACAGTTAAAAGATTTGCTTGCCCTGCGGCTTAATATAAAAAATAATCCTGGGTTTGACTGGACGATTCCTTATATGGCGGGCCTGCTTCATGTAAGTACCGGATATCTTCACGCTCTGTACCGCAATACATTCGGCATCACCTGCATGGACGACGTTATACAGATGCGTCTTTCCCTTGCAAAAGATTATCTGCAGCACAGCTCAACGCCAATCCACACAGTTGCATTAAGCTGCGGTTATAATAATGCGGAGCATTTCAGCCGCCAGTTCAAAAAATATACCGGCAAATCCCCACGGGAATACAGGCAGACATATACCCCGCCGTCCTCTTTCTAAAACCGCCGCATGAAAAAACAAAGAATGTCGCTTGCGACATTCTCCGCGCCGAGCGCGTGTTACGAATGCAACTAACTACATATCGCGCGAGTGCGCATCCTTAGCGGAGCGTTTTTTGTATAACAGGAAATTGCAAAGCAGTTTCCTATTATATCAAAAATATGCAATACGTTGCATATCTGTTACATTGCCGTTATGTTTCCGTCCTCCGAAATCGTTCCACACAATATTGGAGACAATGGGTCATATCTTTCGCAATGATTCACAACGCTGTCAAAACTATAGTTTGCATAACAATACTTGCAGTTATTCCTGCAAGTATTATAGGCCCCGATATCTACGCTCGCAACACACCCGCACTCTTTTCTCTGATTCCTATCCTTTTTTACATCTAATTTACGCCCCGTAATATCTTCAATAAGTTCTTTATCTATACAACAGTTATGCCCAATACCGCAATCTGACAGGTCTGCCGCCTCCGCGCAGCTCGTTATTGTCATTCCGTTCCTAACGGCTGCTTTTGACAACCCTGCGGCAAATTCCCGTAATTTGTATTCATCCGGCGTATAGGCGCCAAGCGCGCAAAGGTTTTTCTTGTTTTTTGCATATGCGTCCACAAAACTGATTACGCATTTTTCGGTATACCCGTTAAGAGAATCCGCAATCTGCCCGAAAGCCTTCCAATGATACTCCGGGGTATATACACCGTTGAACAAAATCGGGTCATATCTCCATATTACCCTTTCCTTTCCTATTGTTTCAGACAGCTTCTGAAACACGGGTATCATTTTCTCCCTCTTATGCGGAACATTGCATTCAATGTCTCTCCCATATCCGGTCAGCGTAAACTGAAAATAATAATTATAATCCGAAAGAGCGTCCAATCGGTCAAGCATCGGCTCCGGATTCTTACTCCAAAACACAAAGCAGTCGACAGCATCCGGCGACAAATCTATCGTTCTGACCTGTCGCGGGTTCATCGGATTGCGTACATATACGTATCCGTCTTTTATTCTATTGTAAAACCATTCGGAGTAATAATTTGGTATGTCCGTCCTGCGGCTTACACTTATAATCAAATCTGTTCCAACCTCTCATAGCACCGATGTGCATATTTACATACCTGCGATTTTAAAAACTATTTCCGGCAGCACATTACATCTTGAATGCTCATACACCTTCTGAATCTCCTCGCTCCTTCCGGCTAACGGAACCCCGGTCGCCGAATTGTCAGATACGACAAGCAGCGCAACGGATGGTATCTGCAGCATTTTCCCTACTTCGTAAAAAACAGCCGTCTCCATTTCAATCAAATCCGTTCCAAAACTTCTTATCTCATCAAGATGCGTGTATTCCATGGCAATGGAGTCTGTACAGAAAACACTTGCCTCCCTGACGGAATATCCGCCCTCCTTTGCAAGTCTGATTACCTGTGACACATAATTCCTGTCAGGATATATCTTCTCAAACGGCACATAGTCCTTAATACTGTCCTTCAAGTATGTATTGGCAAGGGTTCCGGCAATGGAATAAGAGGGCGTACATACATCACCGATATTAAATTCCTCTCTCAGCGCCCCGACCGCGCCTATAAATACCAGTTTCTTAAACCGAATCTCCGCGCATATCAACAGACAGTCAAGCATATTGCAGCTTCCTGCTGCGGTTTTTATCCACGCAATCTTCAAATTGTCCCTCTCCACAAGAAAGCTCGTCCGGTAACTGTGGAGTCCAAGCTCCGAAATACTAAAACTTCCGTCTTTTAATATCTTGTGCGGGCTGTATGACGGTGCAACAACAAGCGCGTCATACTCAACAGTTTTGTCAAGCCCAAAATTGATATAAGCCAGATTATCCGTATTATATTTGTACATGTTAGCTAAAATCTGTTTTAGTTTTTCTGTCATTCTATTATCCTTTTTCTATCATCCTCTATAAGGATGTAATAATTTAACAAACAAAATTAATGTTTTCTTTCATCAAGTATATTTCTAAATTGTTTAAGCTTGCAATGTAACACGCCTATTTCCCTTTTCTTTTTAACAATCTTTTTTTGCGCTCCAAAATCAATAATGTCTATTTGCTCGTTCATAAACATTTCCTTGTTAAAAGTTCCGTTAGAATCTTTTGACGTAACGCAATTGTTTGTATATTGCTCTGAAACATATGTAAACCACTCTAAATCAACAACTTTTTTATAGGATTGTTTAACAGTCAATACGTAAGCATGGTCATTGATTGTAAATGTTCCATGTTCAATATATAATGCTTTCCCCGCCTGGCCATTCCTTGAAATAATGACTGCGGGAGCATCAAAACATTTTATCTTTTTTCCATTTAATACGGCATTTTTTGAAACGACGCCCATATTGGTCGCTTCATCCATCGATGACGAAAAGACCGCGACAGATTCTTGTTCAGAAGTTGGTTGATTGTTATATATAAATTCTTCAGTTAATCCGGAATTTCCACCGGCAATTTCAAAAATTGACCCGGCTTTCAGCTTGCAAATTACATCACCGCTAATTACAATACTATTTAGTTTTTTTAATCGTTCAATATAATAACTTACATTTTCTTTCAATTTGTTGATTTTATTTATTACGTTAACTATTTCATCCTGTTCTTTCATTGAAGGATATTCAAATTCCAAGTCTAAAAACTGTTCTTTTGAAAACGTCGCATTTGTTCCTCTAGATGTTATACAACTTTCTGCATAGCGTTGAATAACATTTTCAAGCCATTGAATGTTTATTTCACCCACGTATCTTTGTTTAACGGTAATTACATAAGCATCATCATTAATCGTAAACTCCCCGTTTTCTATAAATTTGGTATTTCCGGCTAAACCTTTTCTCACAATGACAATCGCAGGGGCTTTCAAAACTTTTATCTTTTTTCCATTTATTATAGTTTCCCTGTCAACAACTCCAAGCATAGTTGTATTAAGGGTAGAGCCTGAATACACTGTAACAGCCCTATTTCTATTCTTAGGAGGATTCCAATATATTACGCTTTCTGTCAGGCCGGAATTGCCGCCGATAATATCAAGGCATTCACGAATTACCATTTCATCACATCCTTAAATATATTATTTAACTCCCTTTTGATTTTCGCCACCTCTTTTGATAACGATTCTGATGAAATTTCCTCCGGCACGCTACCTCTAAAATATTTTTCAGGAAGTATATTGACCTGATGTACTTTTACCGGATTTTTCAAATCATAGAAACAGTCCTCCTCGGCATCATATAATACCCCCATAATTTCAAATATATCCACAAACTCCTCTTTTAACGCTCCGTCCTTGATACAATCAGATTTTTTAGATATTTTATTCAGTAAATCCTTTTGCCCATCGTCCAATTCATCATTTGCTCTCGACATATCGCCAAATACACTTTTTAGCCTGCCTATCTTTTCGTAATTCACAGTATATTCGCCCAGCACATCACGCATTAAAATAAATCCGTATTTTTTCCCTGTAATCTCTCTTCCCCATTCATTATAGTACATTTCATCGGCGTTCTGCTCTTTTCCATCAACTCCATACTTTTCTTCAATTAATGATTTATGGACCCGTCCCTTGTCATCATACCAAATTGACAATTCATTATGCAGCCACTTACCACTTCCGTCCAATTTGCCGGTCAGAAATCTTTTATCAGAATTTGCATATCCGTCATTATCAATAATATATGCCCAAAACTTTTCATCATATAGTTCCTGTTCCTCTACAGAATGAAACGCATTATTTCTCTTTGTGATGGAAATCGCATACGTTTTCTCTTTCGTATATGGGGCAAACGCAAACTTAGGCAGGGAGATAACAAAATTAATCTTACAGTTTTTAACAAGCCACTGCCTGATTGAGGCAAGAGACGGCGACTCCAATATCCCGTCAGGAACAATAACGAGCGCCTTTCCCGACGGCTTTAAAATAGACACCACCTTAATCAAAGCGTTTATTTCCATACGTTTATTATTGGTAACTGTAGAATTAACTACCCATTTACCCTTTCCATAAGGTACATTTGTGATAACATAATCAAATTTTTCAGGCCTTTCAGGCGTATCTAAAGCCTTAATTACATCCGTGTCCTCTAACGCAAGACTGTCTCTTTTTTCCACATCCGATACCCCGTCTCCCGCCAAATACATATTTATCTTCGTTCTAGTAGAATTACTTGGATTAATATCATATCCATAAAAGGATTCATTCGCCAGCTGCGCCGCATTTATATCCAATCCGGCATCAATTCTTGAACCTAACAACTTATAAAATTCCGTAAGGAAACCGCCTGTTCCACAGAATGGGTCAACTATTTTAACATGATTTTGCGTGCCGCACCTGTCTACGATGTTTCGTATATCCATATCATTTATAAAAATGCTGAGTAACGGCCTGATAATATGTCTTCTTGTAAAAAATTCCCCCAAATCCTTTTTGGTTTTTTTACTTGCAAGCACCTCATACACTTCCCCAAACAAATCAATTGGCAATGCATGCATTACAGGTATTCTGCTTATCTCTTCATGTATTTTATTGATGGTAGTTACGTCAATTTCAGCGATAGTTTCCATAAAATCAAACGAGACTTTATTCGTTTTTTTATTGTAGACAATCGTAAATATATCCTTGTATTTATCATATTTGTCACTACTTTTTATCGCGTTTACGGCCGCATTAATCTTTGCAGGTTTATCAAAATCCTCCCAGCCGTAGGAACTGCCCTGATATTCTATCCTCTCCTTCTCGGTAATCATCTTTAACGCGACATAAGCTATTGTAAAATCAATGCGCGCATTTTCATTATCCGCAAGCAATCCTGAAATATTTCGATAAATAATTCTTAGACTTTCAAGTATTTTATGGAACTCTTTCTGCGTAAAATTAGAAATATCAAATTCAAATACATTGTAATCAGGATAATCATATATCAGCTTTAATATTTCAGGACCTATAAATGCATTTATTTTCTCACCGTTTATGTATAAATCCTGCCAGCTGTCCCTTACCCTGACCTTTAGCATTGCATCATTTCCGTTATATCCAATCACAACTCTGGACTTATACTTATCCTTCTTGCCATTGGCATATATTATTCCCTCTGACAGAGCGGTCTCAGTCGAAACATCTGTTATCTTATTCTCTATGACAATATCTATGTTCTGATTTCCAAATAAATTATATACCATGACGTCTATTTCGCCTGTTCCCGCCAGACTGTCCTTTGACGGGACAGAGGCGTCAATTTCTTTTATTCCGGTCTTTTTCTGATAAATATTGTCACTTTTATATAATCTGCCTAATATATCCTTTTCTACAAATGCATCTATCTGCGCCTCCGACCATCTTGTATTAGGAATTTTCTCAAACATGTAGTTTTTACATATTTTTTCCACAGTAAGTGGTTCCGACTTTATAGTTATCTTTTCCATAGTAAATTCCCCCACACTGTATGTTATTTTCAGTATCACAAGATAGATTACATACTTATTGTAGAACATTAGTTCTGACTTTGCAAGTCTTATTTTAAAATATAAGAAAACAATTGTAACTATTCAGCCTACGGCTTCATAGTTACGGAATCCGGCCTCTTAAAGTTTGCCTTACGGCAAAAAGAGGCCGGATTCTTGGCCGTTTTACGTCGCTGGCTGCTAACTGCGCAGCAAGTGCGCAGTTGCAGGCTGAATAGTTATAAATAATTCAAAGAATTCTCTCCATAAACCCGCAGGTAAACGCAAAAAAATTATATTTCTTTGTTCCGGTATGTACAAAACCCAAATCTTCATACCATTTTCTCAATAAAATATTTTCTTCAACAATTCCTATATTCATTTTATTTCGTCCGAGTTCCCGCGCAACATCAAAGGCATGTTTAACCAGCTTTTCTCCAATTCCCTTATGTCTGTAGTCAGGATGTACGCACAAATTATTTAACTCAATTTCTGAATTATCCTGCAGCAGTAAAGAATAATATCCTACAATTTTTCCATCGCAAAAAAATGCGTACATAGGTCTTTGTTCTACGTTTAAGTGCCATATTAATCTTTCTTCTGTTGTTGCAAAGGCAGTAAATCTTGGAGAATTATCAACAGTTAACCCGAATTCTTCTGCAACTGTAGAAAAACTTTCCCTAATTAGCTTAACACATTCATTTATATCGTTTTTACTTATTTTCTTTATCATATCTACCTCATATACACACCATTGTTATCGGTTCAATTTCATAATAATTTTGTGACATACTTTTAAACCTGCCTAAAGCAATTTTCAAACACACTCTAATATCAGACATAAAAAAACTCCCGAAAAGACGGGTTCTAGTGTACTGACCGCATTATATTTAGATAAATTCCGCAGAATATTTTTCTGAGAGTGCTGTTCCCCAAACGTAGGCGTAGCGGGCTACGCTGAGGCTTGGAGAATAGTGCTGTCAGGAAAATAGGCAAGAAAGTTTATCTAAATATAATCGTGTCAGTACACTAGGTATTATGGGGTCAAAACACCGTTTGACCCCAATATCATAATATATCACATTATTAAAATCGTCAATGAAAAATGATTTGTCAAAACTCCGTAACATCCGCCCTGCCCATCTTAACACCCTTAGACAGAATAAGCGGTATTACAATAAGCACATCGCATATTATAAACCCTGTCACTCCAATCCCTGATGCGTATAACAAATGTAGACCTTCCTTCTTATATACAAGCTCGTTCACAATATACGTATATAAGAATATTGATATGAAACCGATAACGCAGGCGATTAAATTCATGGCGATAACCTCCGCCGCGACCTTTCTTCTGACTTCCCTTTTACTCCTGCCTATAGCGCGGTAAACACCAAACTCATACGTTCTTTTTATATACTGTCCCGTGACAACGGAATTAATGGTAACCGCAAGAACTACGGCTATCAAAAAATCGATTCCATAAAACAGAACATAAAACACATAAAATTGCGGCAGAATTTCCTCTCTATCGGATTCCGATATCTGAACCAATCTGTCCCCGGCAAGGTTTTTTACATAGTCGTAAAGTTCCGTGCCCTCCATTGTGTCGCTGTATATGTAAAAGCGCCAGAGATTGGCATCGTCCTCATATATATAAAATGTGCAGTAGCTTCCGTCGTCAATTATCGCATCTACAGTATACGCTCCGTCAAGACTTGAATCAAATCCACGGTCAAGCACATCGCCAAGTTTTATTCCTTTATTATTGGCAAAATCCCGGCTGATAATCATGCTCCTGTGCTTACACGCCGAAAAGTCCCCTTCTATTCCCAGATGGGCAAACACCTTTTCCATATCGCTGACAGAATTAAATGTATAATGCCATCCTCCCATTTCAAGATTTAACACTGTTCCGTGCTGCATACCGGAAAAGCCGTAGGCCGTGGTGTCAACATATTGTAATTTTTCATCTGCGCGAACCTTTTCCTTGAAATCCAAAAAATCCCTGAATTCTTCATCTGTGTTCTGTGCGTTTACCAGAACAAGTTTATCCGAATATTCAAATTCCTTCTCAAATGTATACAGTTCCGAATGAATGTAATTTCCGGCAAGAAACATAAGCGTTGCGAGAAACATCATAAATATACA
The DNA here is from genome assembly GCA_022790615.1 of Lachnospiraceae bacterium. Lineage (GTDB taxonomy): Bacteria > Bacillota > Clostridia > Lachnospirales > Lachnospiraceae > V9D3004. Next base: position 6,179 of record JAAVXK010000005.1, on the reverse strand, counting down.
GAGAGCGGTTCTTCCCCTGTTTTCTTTCATATAGTAAAGCGCTGAAAATGGATTTATTTTATTCATCTTTCATCCTCTCCGTCTGCGTTATAACATTGCTAAGTCTGCCGTCCCACATTTCCACCAATATATCCACATCCGAAAGAATGGACCTGTCATGCGTTACTACAACAACCAGCCTGTCCTCAGAATATTTCTTTAATATATTCATCACATTGAATGCATTTTCATGGTCTAAGGAAGCGGTCGGCTCGTCGGCAAATATCACCTTCGGACTATTTATCATGGCTCTGGCAATTGCAACCCTCTGGCATTGCCCGCCCGAAAGTTTTGATGGCCTTTTAGCAAATTCCCTCTCCTTTAGTCCAAGCCATGACAGATACTCCGCCGCCTTTTTTTTAAGCGCGGGCCTCTCGCCGTTACCTGCAACCATTACATTATCTAAAGCAGTCATGTACGGAATCAGATAGTGTTTCTGAAAGACAAAGCCAAATTCATTTCTTCTTAAATTCTCTCTCTGTCTGCCGGAAAGCCCCATAAGCTCCCGCCCATCATATATTATACTGCCTTCGACAGGCGCCTTAAGCGTAGACATACAATATATTAGCGTGCTTTTTCCGCTTCCCGACGGGCCGATGATTCCGACCAGCCCCTTATCCGGCAGCGTCAGGCTGAATCCGTTTAAAGCATACATTTTTTCATCTGAATCCATATCATATATCATACTTATATTTTTTATGTCAAACATAGATTTCTCCTCTCCATATAATTATGCGTTTTATTCCAGTGTGCTGAACCAGATTATTTCCGGTGAAATTCTGCCGAATATTCGTTCATCTGCAATGCGGCCTTGCGACGGCGCAGCGGTGTTTACGTCGAATGAAGCAGGCGTAACAGCCGAAAATTCAGACAGGTAATTGGGGAACTGTGTGTCATTCAGTATACTACTCATCCATCCTGTCTATCGTTTTGATATTGTTTATTGTCACTGATATTGGTATCTGCAATATTCCGATAATTACTGCAAATGCAGCTATAATACGCAGCAGATGTTCCGGACTAAAATATCTGCTGACTAATCCCATACCCCCTATTACAAATTTATCCATAAGCAGCATGATGAGGCAGGTCACGACAGCGCCCACTGCAAGACTAATTCCGAAGATGATAAATATTTCCCTCATTATCATTCCGTATATTTCTTTTCTGCCAAATCCAATTGAAGAGTAAAGGCAGTATTCATTTACCCTGCTCCTCATAAATGATATATATGCCACTAGTATTGAAATTGCAAGAAATACGGTTACTACAATTATAATTCCAAGAAGCGCAGCGTCGAGCTGGACTGTAACCATGTCCCTGTACTGCCCGGCCCATTCTACAGAATCAATGATTCTGTCATACTCTGTCGGTTTAATTCCAATATCATTCAGTACGCCCGTCATGTCTGAATGTTGTTCATCACACGATACGACCATATACCACCCGGAATTATAGTAGCCCTGCGGAGTACCCACACAGGTCAGATAATCCGATTCCAAAATTCCCACAACCTTAAAATTCTGTCCGTAAAGCGACTCGTTAAAATAGCCTCCAATATTCATTTTCATATTTTTAATAATCTTTTCATCTACAAGTATCTCACCGTCACCCGCAGGCATTTTTCCTGCTATAAGTTTTGCCTCCATGTGCTCTAGAAAATCCGGAATCCGGTCGGCAGACAGAAGTGGAAAATGATAACCGACTTTGCCTACAATCCCCTGATAGTGCGAATATAGACACTGTGTGTAAGTCACATCGCTAATACCCTCTTGTTTCATCATATCACTCATAATCTTATTCCGCGCTTCATCTATTATCTCATCGTATTCTTCATCCGAGGTATTTGCATTTTCCCCCACTCCCATAGTTTCAGCGCTAAGCTCGACTACCGCAATCTTCTTTGGCTGCTCTAAGAACAGCTCCTTAAAGCTCTCGCCCGTAGTAAGAAACAAGAAATTAACAATATACATCGTCATGAACGTAAGCGACAACGCAAGTATCATAACCCAGACTTGTTTTTTATTATTTAGCACAAATATCAGCGCTGAAAGTTTATTCTTCATCTTATCTCCTTTTTGTTTTTATAGATTCACATTTTGATTTATTATTTTTGCTTTAATATCCCGCCTTCTTATTATAACTCTACGCTTTTCGGGATATATTATTATATTATACTTTTAAGTAAAATAAAAAAAGTGACCGCAGTCATATTTGACATATGACTGCAGCACTGATTTTATATCGTGTACATATTACTGTCTGCATTTTATATGTTCGGGATTAACCGTATTTTATTGCCGGATTCGCCGTATTTTACTTTTTTAACTCCACAATAAGCTTTACTCTGTCATGAATCCCCGTCTTATCATATATTCCTGATATATAATTTTTAACCGTGCCCTCCGATATATACAGCCTGTCGGCAATCTGCCTGTTTGTAAGCCCCTCCGCCATCAGGGTGCATATTTGGCTTTCCCTTGCAGTCATTCCAAAGGATTTTTGACAGGGTACTCTATTAGAATTATTAGCGTCATACTCATCATTCGCACTGCTGCCGATATGCTCTTTGGAACTTACATTTTCTGCCATAATCTCCGTAAGTCGCGCCATTACTTTTTGGTCTAGAACGGTAATGCCTCCCAGTATCTGATTCACTGCGGCAATAATTACTTCTTTGCCGCTGTCTTTCAGCAGATATCCATCGGCTCCGCCTGTCAGGGCTTCCGTAATATATTTATCATCATAAAATGTCGTAAGTACCAGTATTTTAATGTCAGGATATTTTTCTTTCATTATTTTGATAAGCTCTATGCCGCCCATACCTTTCATGTTAAGGTCCACAAGAGCGATATCGCACGTTTCATATAGAGCCTCCAATATTTGAAGGGCGGTTTTCCCATCCGCAGCCTTACCGGCTATCTCCATACCGCCTAAAGACAATATAATTTCAAGACTGTCAAGAATCAGCATTTCATCATCTACCAATAATACTTTATACATATCCGCTCCTTATTATTCCGGTCTTTTCCAGTGTGCATTGCCATTCAGACAGGCAGCTCCATCGTCGTTCTGAATCCGTTTTCATTTTCAAATTGTACTTTGCCGCCGCATTTTTCCACATATGTTATTATTTTTCTCAAACCAAAACCACCCGCTATCCTTTGTCCGCCGTTAATACTATCGAAATCACTATGGCCGTTATCTGATATATCCAGTCTTACATGCGCCGAATCACCCAGAAGTATAACAAAAAACTCGTTCGCATTGCCATGTTTCACGCCGTTTGTCAGCATTTCCCGTAAAACCCCCGTAAGAAATTCCACATGATTATGCGGTATTTTTATTGCGCCTGTAATTCCGCAATAATCTTTATTTATCTGTATTCCGGTATCCATCATGAATTCATTGATTATCATATCAAGCTCAGATGTCAAATCTGCTGCTGTAAGCTCTGACTCCCCCTCGTCCAGTACGCGGACCGCTCTTCTGATAGACTCCAGACTTCCACGCATACGGTTATTGGCGTCGTTCATCTTTTTTCTCGCTTCGTCCGGCTCTACGTCATATAGCATATCTGCGGCGTCCAATGTCATGATGGCGGCAGTTATGGAATGGCCTACGTTGTTGTGTATATTTCTGCTAATGTTTTCCCTCTCAATTAACCTTGCATTTCTCTCCGCCATATAATTTTGTATTGTAAGCTGTTCGTTTAACCTCTTTTCATGCATCTCGCTGACATTTGACGCCGTAATTCTGGCATCGTAATTTCGTTTTCTATTCTCCATCTGCTCCATCATTTTATATACGATTAATATAATCAGATAAGCTGCTATTATCAAAAATGTCTCAACAATGCATATTGCGGCGGATATTTCTTTTGCCATGGCTGCCGCTGAAAGAACATACATGCTTATTCCAATAATGACTCTTATATACGCTTTTGCTTCGTCAAAAAAGAAGAATACTAAAAATCCCGAAATCTGTCCCGACAGCATAGAATACACCGCCATTATAATAAGTTTCGTGACGGATAGTATTTTATTGTTTTCTTCATTGACATGCCCGTCAATGGAATCATACGTTGTAATTACCATTATTAAGGCGGCTGCTATTATAAATATATAGGGGTATGCGCTTTTTGGCAGTCCTATTGCCGTAAGGACTATGAGTATTGTGTTGTTTGAGATTGTACGTAGCATTTTTAAGTGTAATACCCTCCTATACTCCTAATCTGTGTCTAATATCGTTAAGCCATTCTCCTTTATATTTAAAAAACCTCGGTCCGGCTACAGAATCTTTTACCCCGGTTAAAAGCTTTGCAAGCGCAGTTAATGACATTGTTTTTATAACCGCATTATACAAAAGTCTTACGCAATACACAAAATTTTTTATGCTCTCATTTGCATGCCTAAGATTTTGTATATATAACCTCTTTATCCATAATTTCCAATGCTTGTTGCTCAAGATTATATGCCTTATATCTTTTTTGGTTAGCCACCAAAGCAAGCGAATTAATCTTATCTTGAACACTTCTGTTTTTTAACAAAGGGATTGGAATCTGTCGGACATGATTATCATCAATCTCATCAACTACCGAACCGTATGTATAATGATTAATCAATTCATATCCATAGTCCGACAATAAAAACACATATAAATAACCTGCAATTTCCTTACTAGCAGGCACAACTCGAATGATATGTTGATTAGCCGTCCAGTTTTCCCACTGCTTTCCTACCAAAGCTACTTTTCCGATTGTTCCGCTACATGTTATTAGTGTCATGTTTTCATGAAGTTCTAATTGCTTAGCTATTCTATCCTTATGATGAACAAGTGATAAATACTTTTTATTAGAAGGATCTAATTCTCCTAATTGCTTTCCTCCAATAAAAACACGTCCATACCCTTCCTCTACATAAACTCTTTTAAATCTTCCCGGCAAGATAATTTCTGCACAAACATCAGAATTCTCAAGTGTTGTCACTTCCCTTGCATACTTTTTTAAATGGTCTATAATCGTTTTAACTATCGGAATATGATATGAAGCATCAACTCTACCAGCAAGATCGCTTAATCTAACACTAAAACTCTCTACTGCAGCATTATCTGTTGTACTTTGTTCATTCAACGCATCAATTTCAGGTAAGTTCAACTCATCAACAAGCAATTTCATAGCTTCGTCTATCAACCTATTAGAATCATCACGTAATTCAAAAGAATGGACAATCAAATCATGAATTTTCTTTTTTATATCTTGCGATGCATTAGGGATAGGAACTGTCGCTAAATGTTCCGGTTCAATATGTGTAATAACCGCACCATAGCTGTTGGTCATTAATATTTTATTTCCTATCTTACTTTTCAGATATGTATAAATATACCCCCGATCAACAGTTTCTTTGCAATCTATTCTAAGTAGATCGTGACTAAAAATTTTATTATTTAATGTTTCCGAAACATATGACACTTTTCCTATAGTCCCAGAACAAGTCATTAACACCTGTCCTTTTTTTACTCTTAATGCCTCTATATTAGTTTTAGTCAAATGTGATATATAACCATCTGGTACAGGTTTAATGTCTACAATTGTTGAGGGTTGATATATTGGCAAATCCGATTTCTCCACCCATATTCGTTTAAAACGAGCTCCTGTATAAGAGGTACTTAAACCATTTTCTCCGCCAATAGTTGTAATCAGAAATTTCCCAGATTTAATTAGCTGACGCGCTCGTTTCGCTTCTATATCGTACACGCTTGCTTCCAATCTTTTTCCACGTAAGATAACGTCTTCCAGAGAAACCGAACACCACTTTAACGTAGATTCGATGTCAATATTATTGTTTTTACAAGCATTGTTAGTACTTACCATGCTATCCCCTCCTGTTTCTTCCACTTCGCAAAAATTGCCGAAACATCTGGTGTTTGATCATCTTCAACTTTTTTCTTTTGCTCATGAGCAACAATCTTATCATTTTCTCCATTTTCAATTCCCGGCAAAACACTGTTAATATCCGGTACTAAAATTTCATTTCCTTCTTTATCACGTTTGAAAGTAGGATTTCCTCTTTTGTCATGACCTATTTTTTCAACCATAGCCATAAAAACATTATAATCTGCCATTACTCCACTCTTTTCTT
>JAAVXK010000069.1 GCA_022790615.1 Lachnospiraceae bacterium | reverse complement strand
GGGTTAGTATGTTCCTCACATCCGGCTTCCTTCAGATTCCACCTCGCGGTGGACACCCTTGCCTTCGGCTATATCCTTCCCACTATCGGGCGTATTCGGGACTTGCACCCGTTGGAAACGTGCGCCGCTGGGCGCACATTAAAAGTGGCACGGCATAAATCATTCTGACGGATTATTCATCAGATTGCTTTATGCTGTGCCTTTGTGCTATCATAGATTCTGTTACTGTAAAATAATAGCAGGCCCCACCCTGGAAAAGTCTGACCTGCTATCGTTTCGAAGCACAGATTTCCCTGTGTCTATACAATGCCATGATAACCGTTTTTACCCCGGATTGCAACTAGATTTCTCAATTCTTTTATGACTCTGTTATAAATTCCATTCAGTTCCACCACCTGGCCTGTCCCTGCGGGCACGCTGTCTGCCTTTCCATCCATGGTTACTACAACCGTTCCGTAAAGATGCCGGATGAAAGTATAAAACTCCTTATCCTTAACTGTAGCATACGGCGTTGATTATTTACCCACATAATAGCTCTCGCCGGGACCCATATAGGAATTTTTCAACCCCTTGCCGGCCGGATACAGTACAAGCTTCTGGAGTACAATTTCCGGGTCGAGCGAGTAAATGCGTATTGTATGTACGCCTTCGTCAAGATCACCTAGATTGACCGTACTTGTGTGGATTCCGTTTTTCACACCGCTTGACCAGAGCGAATCCCTCCATGTTCCGGCAATATATTTATCGGAAATGGTATCTACGCTCTGCATTGGCTCTCCGTCGACCGAGACGCCGTATTTCATAGTCACCTGGTTTCTATCCACATTGTTGGACGGCGCAATATATGCGAGCATCGAATATTTTCCGCTTTGACCCGTCTTTACCGTATACTCTACATACGGCGCGTCGTCCTCATTATAAAAGCGCCCCGTGCATGGGAATACTTTCAGCGACGCGAGGCCGCGGCCGTAATTCTTAATTTTTTTCCATTCGGCGCCGTCTGCTGCCGTCTTGGAATCCGTGAAATTCCCTGCCTCAATTGAAATATAATTATGCGCCTCGACATATGTCTTCTCACTTAAGCCTTCCGTCGGTATAACCAGAGCCGTCACATTGATTACAACCGTCCGCCCGTTTCCTTTTACGGTTACTTTTCCTGCACCATTTGCATCTAACTTTGAAAAGTCGACGCTGATACCGACGGCCTCCTGCTCATTCACTGTGCCGGATTCTTTGCTTAACTTAATCCAGTCCGCATCCGCCGATATCTGATAATCAAAGGCGGTTTTGCCGCCGTTCATAATATTAACAGAATAGGTCTCTTTGTTGATGTTGGTAAACTCCTGCAAATTTGCCGTACCGCTGTCATATGCCTTTGAATCACCCTGCAGGCGTATATACATATGCGATTCCTCCGGAATTTCTACGTACACCGGAACCGGATACGCCCCCTGCGGCCTCCATTCAGGATAACCGATATGCGCCGCATTTTTTGCCTGATACATCATACCGTCCCATTTATTGCCTACGCCTCCCGGCATATCTTTGTCATAAGTCTGTTCAAGCTCCTTATCAAAGGCAATTGCCTCCTCCATCAGGGCGGCGTACATGTTTGCACTGGCAAGGTTCTGTTTTGCATACGCCTGATTCAGCCCGGCATAAATCTGTATACGTACCACATTGGCGGCTGCCACGGCAGGATAATAAATAAGCTGGAAATACGGAGCCTGCGAAGTTTCAGGCAGCTTTTCTTTGTACTCATTTGCCAAATTTGTCAGATTGTCAAGGCGCGCAAGCATCCCCATCGCCTCGTTATAATTGTCAAGGCTGTATGTTGACGCCACTACATTTTCCGGCCTGCGAATCGTGTTTATCTGCAGATATTCTTCAAATATGGCTGTCAAATCTATGATTCCCTGTGCATCGGTATCTTTGCCAAACTGCTCCTCTATCCACTGTTTTGTATACTGCTCCGTACTGTTTAAGTTGCCGCTGCCCCACTTGTCATAATCCCATGCCATATCCATAAAATATGATATTGCGGTTTCCATAGGTTTCAAATCACCGACATTTAAAATCCACATATCATGCACGCCGTAATCATACGCCATCGACATCTGCTCCCACATCTTTTGAAGCTGCAGCGTCTGCACCCACTGGTACGAAGTCGGCGCGCCGTTGTAATCCACATGGTAGTACATTCCCCAGCCGCCCTTACGGTTCTTACTTTCTTCCGTCGGAAGCGTGCGGACATTGCCATAGTTATCTTCCGAAAGCATGACAATGGTATCGTCAAGTTCCTCCCAGTCGCACAGACCAGCCGTCGTTTCGTCGCCGTACCAATAGTCTTCCACTTCTTTATAAAGCGCCAGAAGCTTTGGATTGTTCTCAAGTCCATAATCCTTTAATATTTTTTTCTGGTCAAGAATTACTTCCTTCAGCAGAAAAATATTTTCTTCAATCGTACTTCCCTCCGGCAGCATAGGCGCGTCGCCGTCTCCGCGCATGCCAATCGTTATGACATTCTCAAACTGTCCGTTGCGCTCAGCCCCCTCGGTAAAGAATTTCTTTAGGCCGTCGCTGTTCGTGTAATAATTCCATTCGCCGTTTCCGTAATTAGACTTGCCCCTGCTCCATTCCTGATGCGCTTTCATCATCGGCTCATGGTGGGACGTGCCCATGACAATTCCGTACCTGTCCGCAAGCTGTGCGCTTGCCTCCGGCATCTCCACGCCGTCCGTACTGAAAGACGACGACCACATGGCCGGCCACAGATAATTTCCTTTCAGGCGTAAAATCAGCTGAAATACGTTTTCATAAAAATACTCATTAAATTTGCCGCCTGTATCTTTCTTAAAAAAATTATTTCCCCAACTGCCAAGCGCAGGCTCCTCATCATTAAGAAAAATACCGCGGTATCTTACGGACGGCTCCTTTGATGTCACGCACAATGTTTTAGAGTTTAATGTGACTGTCTCTTTCTTTTCCGGTTCCACATCCGCCCAGTACACCCAGGGAGATACGCCCATCAGCTCGGATATGTGGAAAATACCGTATATCGTGCCTCTCTTGTCGCTTCCCGCGACGACGAGAGCTTCCGTCACACCCTCCGTCGGATTTTGTACAAACTGAATTTTGTAGCTCTCCCATTTTCCATGAATCATACTCACATCCAATTTTCCGTTCTCAATCATTTTGTCAATGAGCCGGTTGTTGCCAATGCTTCCGGCAATAATCGGAATTCCCTTAATATTGTTAGAATCCGTTACAATATCAGGCATCGCTCCGGACACAAGTTCGACATCATTCTGAAAACATTCCGCAACCAGCCTAAGACCATTGTAATCATCCCCTTCCGGGTCGAGGTAAACTTGCTCTGACTTTCCGGTGGAAGCAAGTATATACTCCCTTTCAGGCTCCTCAGTCGGTACAGGCATCGGTGCGGACGTCTGTTCTGACGGGGGGACAGTTACGTTATCTACCGGTTCGGACTGTTTTTTTATAACGGTTATTTCACACACCGCTTTCTTTCCCCAGCCGTCGGCGGCATATGCCGTAACCTTTGTCTTTCCCTCTTTTTTTGCTTTTACAACTCCATTTTTGCTGACAGACACAATATCCTCGTCTTCCGCTTTGTAAACCACCCTTTTTACGGTGGCCTTTTTCGGTGACACTTCCGCTTTCAAAATAACCTGCGCCTCCTCTTTAGTTCCTCCCAAACAAAGTGTAAGATTTTTTTTATTCATCGTTACCTTTTTTGCTTTTTTCAGTGATTTTACCACTCTTACCTTAAGCTTCGCCGTTTTGTTTCCCGAAACCGACTTGACCGTAACCGTCGCTGTTCCGGTCTTTTTCGCCTTCATTACTCCCTTAGTAGAAACCGACACAACTGAAGGTCTGCCTGAAATATACCGAAGTTTTTTGTTTGCCGTCTTCTTCGGCTTCACCGCCGCCTTTAACCGGTATTTTGTTCCACTTTTCATAGTCAGCGTAGCAATACCAGGCTTCACCAACTCAACGCCTGAAACTTTCACCTTTTTCTTTGCCGCGGCTATTCTTACTGTCTCCGGTCCGCCAAAGGCCGTAATTAACATAACAACCGCCAAAAAACATGCCATAATTTTTTGTTTACTGCATTGTATTCTCTTCATAAGCATCCTCCAATCCCCTGCAAATGGAATTATTTCTCCCGCATTGCAGCTTGCAATATGTTTACTTATATCTTATAATAAGGCAAAATATATAAAATATCTTTTTGTATATTGCCAAAAAACTTGTGAATATTGCTCATATGTATATATAGTATTGTTTATTATATTGCCTGCGTCTTATCTCATTAATTTTTTGATAAAATATGAAAAATATTAGCTCAGTTGCAGAGAAGATTTTTGTGTACTGTATTTTTCCATTAGTCAGAGGAGGAATTACATGATTCAGGAATATTCCGATGAAATTTCATTTAACATGCTTACTTCAAAGCAAAGCTATGTAAAAGATTTTCATCTTCACAATTTTTATGAATTATTTCTGTTGTTGGAGGGCAAGCTGGATTTTTGCGTTCAGCAGACGTTTTACCATCTAACGCCCGGTTCGCTTATGATGATTAATGATTTGGAACTCCACAAGGCAATTAACAGACAGGAAACTCCCTACAAAAGAATCTATATCCATATCCCGCCGAATTTTTTTACTAAATATAATGCAGACGATATGGACCTCGCTGCATGTTTTACGGCAAGAAATATCGGTGAACGAAACATGATTCAGTTAAAAGATAAGCAGACTTCCTATTTTGTGAATCAGTTCAGGCAGATTGCAGCAAACAAAAAGCACGCGCAGCCAGGCGGAAAATTACTGCAGGAAACTTATCTCATACAGCTTTTAGTTTTTGTGAACAATATATACAGCCTTTCCACTCCGCAATTTATGTTTCAATATACACCGACAGTGCAGGATATTATGAATTATATGGAGAGCCATCTGACGGAAACGATAACGCTTGATTCCCTCGCACATATTTTCTCACTGAGCAAATACTATATGTGTCACATTTTCAAAGCAGAAACCGGCACAACTGTCATCAACTATCTTCTGCTGCTTCGCATATCAAAGGCCAAGTCGCTTTTGTGCGAGGGAAAAAATGTTACGGAAACCTGTTATCTAGCCGGCTTTGCCAACTATAGCAACTTCATCACTACCTTTAAAAAGCATACCGGATACACGCCTAAAAAATACTCCGCACTTTTCGGTCATGAGGGAAATACGACATTCACCTAAGACTTCCGGCTGCTTATATTATTGTGGAAGAAATGCTTTCATTTCATTGTGGAAGAAAAAACTTGAAAAAAAAAAAAAAGTATGCTATATTGAACACAAGAAAAGCACCCGCTCCAAAGGTGGATGCTCCAAGCAAGAAGTGAATGTCTTTACAGACACCGCCTATCCTGTGGGTCAGACAGGATAGGCATTTTTATTTTCGCTTATTTCTCTCATCGAGAAAGTTCAGCAATGCAACAACCAAACTACCAAAGGATATCAGCAGGCCGATTATCCTAAGAAATATCAAGATAATATCTGCAGCAGTCATACGCATCTCCTCCCTTCTTATGTATTCCGAAAAACCGGTTTTCAAAAGCCGGGAGGCTGCCACCTGTCATAGGTGCTTTCCATACATTCAGTTATATCATAGTATTACAATAATTTCAATTATTTTTTGCAATACTTTTTTGTTTTATTTTATACGACAGCCGCCATCTCATGTATTCTTCCGGCCGTCAGCTGCAGAACAATATCCGCCTCCGCCGCAAGCTCTCTGCTGTGCGTAACCACAATGACACACTTTTTCTTATCATGCGCAAGACCTTTAAATATATCCGTTATCTCAGCCGCCGTCGCTTCATCAAGGTTTCCCGTAGGCTCATCTGCCAGCAACACAGGCGCCTTACCTGCAAGCGCCCTTGCAATTGCGACTCTCTGCTGCTGACCGCCTGAAAGCTGCATTACGTTTCTTGTACAGGCGTTTTCCTCGATACCCATCTGCGCAAGAAGCGCCCCGGCGTCAACCTTTCCTCCAAGCAAAACATTTTCAACCGGGGTCAGGTAATCAATAAGATTATAGTTTTGAAATACAAGTGAAATATTGTTCTGCCTGTGATGGCAAAGCCCCTTTTCACCGATATCCTCTCCTCCCACAAATATATTCCCGCTGACAGGCTCGTCAAGCCCCGTAAGCCTGTTCCAGCACACTGCGACTAATGTTCTGCTCAGTATCGAAAACACAGGTGATTTTCAATCTGCCTTTCTGTCATATGAGAAAAAATTCCCGATGATTTTCAAATATACTAACAATTATGAAAACATAATATATCAAACCGTCTCCGATGATTTCCCCGATATTTCCCGTACATCAAATATATTTAAATCTTTTGAGGCGGAGATAAAAAATTCATTAACCGAATACGAATATGAACATAATTATAAGCCCGGAAGCAGCCAGAGCGGTATTTTTTCTTCGACCATGAAAAAATGCTCTACTGCGGCATCTATTGTAAAATACCGGACACCGACGGGCAGATGAATACAATATACATTGTTACGCGCAGGAAAACCGTGACAGAGATAATAAAAGATGATTTCTTATTATATCTGTTCATATGGTTTATAGTACTTGCCGCAGTAGCCGCAATAAGCATCCGGCTGATAAAAAAGGCAACTTACCCTACCGAAGCTGCGATACTGAGCCAGAAAAATTTCGTTGCCGCGGCATCACATGAGCTGAAAGCCCCTCTTGCCGTCATACTCACGAATGCCGAGGCAGTTGCGGCAGATTCATCGCTTGAAGCGCGTCTTAAGAAAAATATTGCGGCTATAGATTCCGAATGTAAGCGTATGTCAAATCTCGTGCAGGATTTACTGCTGCTGTCCTCTATTGACGGCGGCACTTGGGATCTCACAAAAACTCCTGTCGATATATTTACACTTATGATTACAGTATATGAGAAGTATGAAACACTATATAAAAAAAATGACATGAAACTAAATCTAAATTTGAAAAATGATTCTTACCCGCAATTTCATGCCGACAAAAACCGCGTAGAACAAATACTTGGTATTTTTCTTGACAACGCAGTCCACTATGGGAACTCCGGCTCTGCCGTCAATTTCACCGCCGAAATTGAAAATAACTTTATCCCGCTCGGAGAGAACGGGATAAAGTCTGTTGTCTTTACCGTCTGCGATTACGGACAGGGCATTAAGGACGAAGATAAACCGTTTATTTTCGACCGTTTTTTTCAGGCTAACAAATCGCGTACGCACACCGGACATTACGGTCTTGGTCTTAGTATAGCGTATGAGCTTGTCAAAATGCACAAAGGTAATATTGAACTGTCGGATACGCCGGAAGGCGGGTGTACGTTCCGGATTATTTTTCCGCTTTCTTAACGACGCCCTCCGCTAGGAAAACACCTGTGTCTTTCCTACCTTGGAACCCGCACTTTCAGAACTTTGCTGAATTTGCCATCCGCCATCCTCTTCTGCTCGCCCTTGACATAGGCTCTTATCTTATAATAATATGTCTGTCCGCCGCTTACACGGCTATCAATATATTTTACCCTGCTGTTTTTCTTGATTCTCTTAATCATAGTGTATTTGCCGTTTTTCTTGCTGCTTTTGTATATCTTGTAGCCTTTGGCGCTGCTAAGCTTTTTCCATGACAGCGTTACCTTTGCTTTCGTTTTGGAGGCAGAAAAACTTTTTACGCCGGCAGGCGGCACCTTAATGTTTACAATGGATGTCAAGTCGCCGTATATTATGCTTCCGTCTGAATATACCTTGAATGGACACAGCCTGAAAGAATGCTTGCTCGCATATTTAAAATTCTGTGAATAAGAGGTTTTATTCACATCCGTAATCAATTTTATTAATGTGTCCTTCCCGGTCTTCTTATCATACTCATACAATGCGTAACCATCGGCCTTTTCATTTTTCTGCCACTTGAAATACACACGCTTTGAGCCGGACTTACATGACACCGACAATATATTGCTTCCGCTCTTAAAAGGAGGGTGGCTGGCAGATGGGCGCGGCGACGACGACGGTTTCGATGTAGCGACAGGCGGCTTCGGTTTCGAAGATGTTATTGGCGGTTTTGGCTGAGACGTTTTAGTGGGCGTATCAGGCTTTTCAGACGGTTTTACCACGTCGCCGGATGAGGAGATAATTACAGGATTCGTGTCTGAAAGCAACAGTACTTTCTCCTTAAGACCGCCCTTTTCAACGTACTTTATGCCCGGCGTGTTGCTGTCCTTATCCTGGCTCATTATTTCTACTTTAATCTGGTAACTCTTGCCTGACGGATTAACCGAAAGCGTTCCGATACTTCCGCCATCTGCGTTAGCAAACATATCGCCGCCGTTTTTACCGGATATTATAATATCAACTACGTAGCTGCCGTTTTTCTCCTTACTAACCGACGCGTCCTTTATATAGCTTTTTACGGTATCTTTAAATTTGAACGAAGGCTGTTCCATAGTTCCGCTTACTGCTGACACGCGAAGCTGCATACGCAGCGACGTTATCTTACCTGCCTTTCCGTCAGGGAGTCCGAGAGAAACGTCAACATTATTTTTCTGTATGGACAGCGAGGCGCTGCCCGTCTCGGCAGCAAAGACCGCAGCCGGGAACGCCACAAAACATGCTATCAATATACATATATACAAAATACATTTTTTCATATAAGTCTCCATTCTGCGGCAGTTTTACGACCGCAAATATTTAATTACGTGTAAAGCTTGACGAAAGCGTATACAACGTGTCAGTGAGTATGATATCCGGTAACTCGTCAGGAACCGTTATCATCTGGGTATCGCTGACAATTCGTTCTCCTTCAAGCGTAAGCGCGTTATCTACACGGTACAACTCTCCTCGGACGCCCTCAAGCTGCTTGACAGTTTCTTCATCCCACTGGCCCGGTTCAACATAATATACCCATGTTCCGTCTGATGTCTCGCCAAGGTTTCCGGCCTCGGGAACGTCTGCAAAAATCACCTGACCGGCCTGCACGTTATCGTCTTTTGCGCCAATCACATTTCCTTTCGAATCATACAATACAACTACGTTGTATGCGGGATTGCCCTTATATACTCCGGTAAAAATGAGCGAACCCTTAGTAATTACATCCTCCGGCTTACTGCCGTACTTGTAATCAGACTGCAGCACTCCGATTGCCGGACGGTTATCACCCGTCGTCATAAACGCCAGGTTATCACCTGACGGGCCACACACGTCAATCTCGCTTATTGATATATTTCCGCTCTGTGTAAAAGTCAGCTTCACGTACCTTGCGTCGTAAGTTCCAATCCAGCTGTCACGCTCCTCCTCATTCACGGAGTCAAACCACAGGATATGCTCGCCTGCCGCATTGAGACTGCCGTCTGCGTCCTTCACCGTCGTCCATGTATTACCGTCAGCGCTTACCTCGACAGTTACACTCTCAATTGCGTCTCCGACATATTTCAGCGCGGTAATTTCTTCCGTACGGTGCATATCAATGGTAATGGAGGCTCCGTTTTCGCTGACACCGTTATATGTTCCTGCCTCAGACAGGTCATTGTCGATAACCCTGTCTATGCTGTGTATTTTCTTTTCACCAACCGCCGAAGGATTTGAGGCGTTATATCCATTGTCAGGGTCTTCGGAATCACTATCAACGGCTATGTCGTCGTCCGACTTCATCGTCGTCTCAACCGACCACTCGCTTTTATCAAGAACTCCGTCCGTTTGTATTTTGGCTGAGCCGGCATACGCAGTATTCGAATAGTTCAGATATTTGTCTACAGCGCGTACCTCATATTCCATTACCCTGTTATTAATAGTAGCAATCGTGTCAACATATACTGTCGACTGTGCGGTGTCAATTGGCTTAAAGCCCACAACCCTGGATGATTTCTGTCCGTTGGACGTCATAGTACGTACAATCTCATATCCTAAAATTAAATCCTCATCCTTGTCGGTAGTTATATTGATTTCCACCTTGTTTGAATTCGTTGATATGACGGCGTTCACAGCGTCCATATCTTTTATGCTGCCTTCCTCTGACGGATGCGCCGCGCGGTAATCCCTCGCATCGTCGTTTACATAATACAGCGCTTTCGTCTCAGGCTCGCCATATTTCGCCGCATATTCAAGCGTCGCCTCGTCAGGCACCATTCCCCAACGCTCAAAGAATGGAATTATATTTTTATTTGCTGCCGCGCAAGCAAGCCTCATAAGATTCTGGTCCGTACCGCCGTTTAATGTAAGTCCTGCCTGCGGAGCCTTTGACGGATTTCTTGAATAAGTGTCTACCCTGGCAAAGAACAAGTTGTTAAACTGTTCTTCATAATTGTCAAATATATGCCTGTCATCCGTATTATTATCATATGCCAGATGAAGCTGCCAGTACAGCGCAAGCTGGGTTGCAACATTTGACGAACGCCCTATTGCTCCCGAAGTCACTTTCTTATATACGTTATCATAAGTAAATCTTGTCTTACCCGGTACCTTTGTAAGCAGCTGTGCAAAATAGTTATTTGTCACCTCTGCAATTGCATAAGTGCCCTGGTTAATATTATGTCCTATCTCATGCGCGACACCCCATCCAAATCCGGACCAGCTGCTCGGACCGCTGGCAAGGCCGCATGAACCCCACTCAATTCCTATGTGGTTTCCTGACGCATACATAAATGCACCTGCAAACATTCTCATATATCGTATGTTAAGATGCTGTGAAGGCAGGGCGTTGTTACCCCGCAGCGTTCCCGCTTCATCGCTCAGCCCCTTGTGCTGATAGAATAGCGTCATTGTATCCTCCATGGCTTTCAGGGCAATATCAAGCTTCGTAACTTTATCTTCCGCGTTTGCAAGTCCTGCCCATACCTGGGTTGCCGGCAGCGAGTACATCATTTCCTTCATCATAATATCCGTCGAGTTCAGAATACAGTTCGTTCTGTCATAGTCATAATTCACATGTTTTACGCCGATATGCTTCGCCTCATGCTCTGCCTCGATACCGCCTACATACGCTTCCAGCTTTGCAACATACTCGCGAATCGCCTCGGTACGTTCTTCTCCGGTCTTACCGTATACGTCAAGTACCGGTATCTCGCTTCCTCCGCTTATACGAACCGCATATTTGTCTGATGTGCTGTTTCCGGTGTAGGCTATATAGAGCTGGCCTCCGCGCTCAAAGTCATTCGTAGTTATCTGCGGAACCGTTATTTCGTTCCTTCCGATTTTTAGGTTAACAACCTTTGAAAATCCGCCTGACTCAGAATGATACTGCGTAAATACCAGCTGCAGATTCGTAGAGTCCCCGGTTCTCTTCGTATTGTGTCCCACATACACAAGAAGGCTCTCTCCCGTGTATGCAACCCTGCCAAGCGGCTGCCATGCATTCAGTCCGCCGAATCCAAGATGGCCGTCTTTTTGTGCCGTAATACTGTTATGTACTTCATATGATGGCGCAAGGCCTGCGTTAAGAATTTCCCTTGCCGTCTTTAACTCAAGCAGCAGTTCGCTGTAGAGCGGATGTTTTTCACCGCTCGCTTCGTCCGTAGTATTAAGCGCCCTCTCCAATCCGGCTATCACTTCTTCCGTGACGTCGTCGCGGAGCGTTGTATGCATCTCGTCTACATACAGTCCCATTATGTCGTCCTCAAGCGAGTCATACTTATGGAAATGAATCTCACCAATCTTCATTTCCCCACGCGAATAGGTTCTTCCAAGACTCAGATGGATTTTGTTGGCCGTAATTGTCTTATCAAATCGAACTATATAATACGGGTTGTTATTTTCATCATACTTAATAAGCAGACGCGCGCCTGCAAGCTGCTCTGTTTTCGGATTATCGGAGTTCCAGTAAGTGAATCTGAGCGTATTATATGGGATTTTCTGGTCAACCGATGCAAAGGTAATATAATTCATCCTATAGTCATCGTCAAGAGTTACAAATACTCCTTTGTTTGACGCCGGATAAGCAACGCCGTCGTCCCAGTCATTTTTCATCCAGTAGGAAGCATAGTCGTCGTCAACAAGTCCAAGACCGCTTTTTACCGAAGTATCTAACGGACTCTCCACCATGGCCGCACCGCCGTGGCCGCCTATTGTTGCGTCGACTATATGGCTGGTCAACACGCCTTCTCCGTTCGAAGTATTTAACAGCCTATACTCCGGCAGCCTTGGCAGTTCGCCGCTCTTCGTTTCAGCCACGGCCGTAAGAGAAGCCTTACCCCATCCAAGCTGATTCCAGCCTATTACATAAAGCGAATACGAAACTCCATCCTCCAGTCCCGTTATCGTATAATATGTAGTTTCAAGTTTTCCGGTTCCCTCCACTACAGGCGTAAAGCCTTCTTTAACCGGCATGTACGCCGCATCTTTGTCCTCTGTCTTTTTGTAGTAAACCATATAGCCGTCGGAATCATCCATATCCTTCCAAGACACCGCAATGGAACGATAACCTCCCTGCGCCTTAACCTGGTCAGGAGGAGCCGGCAGTTTCTGCGGCTTTGGTTCGGCCGTTTTTTCATCCGACCAGGGACTTCGCCAGTCTCCGTTCACGGAACGAACCTTGACCGTATATTTTTCAAAGTTCTTCATCGGCTTGTCATTAATCGAGCTAAGTTTTTGGCTTGTGCCGTCGACACGCACAATCTGCGTCTCATTGCCCGTCTGTTTTTTAACCGGTCCGGACACATATACTTCATATCCGGTAACATTCCTCTGTGCATCCCACGATACAGTAAAGCCGGCGTCTTCCGATACAGGTTCTTCCAGCGTCGGAATATCAAGCTCCGGCGCGGGAATCCGTTTTTCCATGTCGTTAACGAATTCAACCTTTGCAATGTTTACAAGCGGCTCTGTTTTCTTGGTTCCGGTTATCTTTATTAAAACTCTCTTGACTGCTATCTGTGTTCCGAAATCAAGCACGAGCGAGCCGTCGGCATTGACTTTGACTTTTGCCGTATCAAGCGACGCTCTTTGTAGCGAACGCATTTTACGCATGGTTTTCGCTGCCTTCTGCTGAGTGGCAGACAATGAAAATACCTGCTCTCTCTCACTACCGTCTTCATCTATGTATACAACCGTCGCCTCACCGTCCCCGATTGCGGTGTCAATCCCGCCGTCCTCCGTGTCGACCGGCGAATGGATAACAACGCCCTGTATACCCGGAACCTGCTCTTTAGCCGCATCTTCCTTTGCAAGTACGAACGCAAGCCCTACCGGGTTTTCATTCGATATCGCCGCATTTTCATTCGATGGCTTAAGCGCAATCTGCCCCGCTCCATCCATGAAATCTTCCATACTACCCTCGACGGACGTTCCTTCTATAGTTGTAGTACCTCTTATATATCCAAGCTGCTCAATATGCGACTCCCTGTTCTCATCAATTCCCTGAACAAGATTCTGAAGGTCTGCCAAATCTGTAACGCCGTCACCGTTTATGTCCGTTTCCGCTTTTTCAGGATTCTCACGTATTGCTGACAATACCGCATCCGCATCCTTATTGTCTAATACATTGTCGCCGTTCACATCTCCGGGTCGAATCCATCCCGGCGCCGCGTCTCCCTCGGTTCCGACAAATGTAGAACAGAGTATAATCTTTGAAACAAATCCCTCTTTTACCTGTACGCTCTGCCTGTATTCAGCAAAACCGTCGGACAATACGCTAATCTCGTAATTCCCCTGCATAACGTCAAATTTTGCTAAGGCAAAGTCTGAATCCAGCGTATCAAAATCAAACTCCTTAGACTCTGTCACCTCTTTTGAATCCCCCGTAATCTGTACGGTTACTTTGCCCCTGTACGGAAAATCAAGCGATGAACGTATTTCCACTTCCACAGCCCCGTCTGACTGTTCTGCGGCATCCGGCTGTACGGCTCCATCTGCCGAAGCCTCTGCCTGACGCAGACTTTCCTGCGAACGCTCAGCCGCAAGGGCAGACGTTCCGACACATGTCTGAACAATCATACAGGCGGTTAGCAAAGCTGCCAAAATCTTTTTCATACTCCATTCCTCCATATCCCATATGTTATACTAAAGACAATATCCCTATCTCTTAGAAAACCATTCCTATAAATACTATTGTTTAAAAGAGAATCGTATGCTGTAATATATGCATATTTCCATTTAAATCTACATCTATTTTATTGAAATGTCAAGTTTTTTTATTAAATTGACAAGTATTTTTTATTTTCTTTTAATAATTCGCACATTTACAGCGCTTACTTCTTCTTTAATTACATGAAAGATTGTATATTTCCCTTTTTTCAGTTATACTAAGAAAGCAGTGCGTTAATCTGAGCTTCCTTAATTATGAATAACGCGGGTATTTGCAGGATTAAAGCGCATAATATAGATTAACAGATAAGGAGGTTTGCCTTTTGCAGTATTTCATATCTTTTTTGGAGGGTATTATAACGTTTATCTCACCTTGTCTTTTGCCGATGCTGCCAATCTATGTTTCATATTTTGTGGGCGGCGGCAGCAGGAATATGAAAAAGACCCTGATGAATGCATCCGGGTTTGTGGCGGGATTCACCCTTGTCTTTATGGCGCTTGGCGCTTTGGCCGGAACCCTCGGCAGTTTTCTGAAACATTACCAGACTGCTGTCAATATCGTCTCAGGGCTTGTAGTAATATTTTTTGGACTAAACTTCCTCGGCGTATTGAGGTTTCATATATTCCGTGGAGCAACGAAGTCGGTCGTTACCGACAATATGGGCTTCTTGTCGTCGGCGCTTTTCGGAATCATATTCTCGGTCGGCTGGACGCCATGCGTAGGAGCTTTTCTTGGCTCGGCCCTTATGCTTGCATCCCAGCAGGGACACGTCGCAGAAGGCGTAATGATGCTTTTTACTTATTCCATCGGCCTTGGAATTCCGTTTATATTGAGCGCAGTGTTAATCGACTACCTAAAATCAACATTTGATTTCATCAAAAAACATTATAAAATTATTAATATAATCAGCGGCAGCCTGCTAGTCCTTATTGGTGTGCTTATGGCTACAGGGACTCTGGGATGGCTGCTCAGGCTTTTATAGTGTACTGACCAGATATAATCCGGTCACTGCACTTGGTTAGGAGGATATATGAAAAATAAAACTACTCTTTTGATTCTGATTGTAATTTTTGTTTTACTGCTCGGAGGCTCCTATTTTTTATACAACAATCTGAGTGAAAACAACGCTGTCGACAGACTGGCAGCACGGGAAGATGCCCAAAATGAACATAGTCAGAACGAAAACGCCGATAATGACAAGGCTCAAAATGCAAACGATAATGAAGATGACAACAGTAATACCGACGGTAATAATGAGGATACCAATTCTCAGCCAAAAGACCTCGCCCCGGACTTTACCGTATATGATAAAAGCGGTAACGAAGTGAAGCTTTCCGATTTTACCGGTAAACCAACCATCGTAAACTTTTGGGCAAGCTGGTGCGGTCCATGCCAGATGGAAATGCCTGATTTTGAGGAGAAATACCTTGAACTGGGCTCCGACATTAACTTTTTGATAGTAAACATGACTGACGGAACCCGTGAAACCGTTGAAGTAGCGTCAGAGTTCATTGATAGCAAAGGGTATACATTCCCCGTATATTTTGACACGAAATCAGACGCCGCAGAAACGTATCATGTTTACTCGCTTCCAACTACCTACTTCATAGATGCAAAAGGGTATATTGTTGCCCAGGCAACCGGCGCGATAGACGGCGATACGCTGCAAAGAGGGATTGATATGTGTACTGATTAATTACGATTATAATACTGCTTCTCCCCGTATTTCATTGCATTTTACTCCCGGCTTTTATTTGCAAATTTGTTGATTATAACATATCAGTGCGCAGTAAAATTTACTTTCTGACAGATATCGTACGTCCCCCGGTACCCGGGCGCTTTATGCGCAATTTATATAAAATCTTTTTTATCCGCCACTTAATATATTTCTTTCGACAATATTTAAATACAACTGCCCTTACTGTCTTTCCATCTTTTATATCAGAAAATAATCTATCTAGAAATAGGGGCCTTGCACTTGGTTCTCTTAACTGATTATTAAATTCTATAGCCCTCATTATATCAACCGGATGCAATTCCAAATTACACGCATCTAACAATCTTTTACCTTTATCGGTCTGACATAATATTAATGATATTCCCTTTCCGGCTTCTTCACTAAGTTCACTTCCCCATGAATCGCCTAATGTTATATCTGATATTCTTTTACTTTTGGCAAACTTACATTGATAACAATTCGATGTATAACATATAGAATCTAAAAAAGCAATTGAATACTCATCCATAACGCCTGGTGCTTCAATTAAATGTTCCTCTGGAACTTCAATCATGCCTTTATGCCTGAACCGAATTTCATTTATCTCCTTTATATCAATATCATGCTCGGCAAGAAACTTTTCCAACAGTTTTACGGACGGCGTGCCATGACATATCAAATCTATAGTATAAAGATTTTTATCATATTTACTTCCAACATAATTTTTTACAGCGGCTGCATGACAAGGCAGACCAATAAACAGAACCTTGTTATCATTTTCTTTTAAAATGTTCAGAATACTTTTATAACAATCTTTTGGATTACTTTTTACATATTTTGAACCTCGGAATTTTTCGATATCCTCCAGCAAATGAGTCAGTTTGTATACAAAATCTCCACCCTCAAATAAGCATGAGCATACATATCCTCCATTTTCAACAAACTGCCTGCTAATGCTTTGCGCCAAACCACCTGAAGATGATTTTTTCCTTAAAGCACTATCTTCGCTCCATCCCTGATACCATTGCATTGGTTCCATAAATACAGGCTCGCTGCAACTAGGACATACTTTCTTACATAAGTTACATCCAATGCATTGCGCGTCATTAATCACAGATTCCGTATACTGAATTTCATCTTTAATTGTAATGGCATTTTTAGGGCATATCGCTTCACATGCTGCACAGCCGCAGCATAATTCTCTGTCACAAACTGTATTGGACATCCTAAAATCCTCCTATATTCCGGTTTATGTCTGAAATACAAAGCTTAATACAATATTCCTATAATAATACGACTATTATCGGATTGTCTCTTCTCTTTACATAATTTTAATTCTCATCAATAATCTATTTAGACCGTTTTATTTCTTTTATAGTCTTAATCCTGCTTTTAATTAGCTTTACGGCATACGAGCGGTTTATTAACAAGAAAACAGCATAAATTAATATTGAAACTGCCATACCCCAAATATTATTAATATATATACCAAGTCCAATTCCAAGCAGCATAATATACATTGCTATATTATTTTTAGTAAATACATTTATTTTCTGATACTTTCTTGTATCAATATACCTGTAAACCAGTACTGCAAAATAACAACATAACGCCGCCAGTGTAGCCCCGGACGGACCAAGTACCGGTATCAAAATAAGATTCAAAACTATATTTACTACCGCTCCGACTACTGCCGACAGCATATTCCCTATCATATTTTTCTCAACATAATATACTGTTCCGACAAACGTGGATAACCCCATAAATACATAACCGACTAGCAGAAATACGCTTGCCTCCCACGATTCATAATAATTTGGCGCAAACAAAACTTTCGTTATAATTCTTATTATAATAATCATTGTAGCAGATATAATCATAGAAGATATCATATACTGCTGAAACATATCATTAGTAAACTTTTCTCCGTCCAAACTGTCCTTTTCTTTTATCGCTGAAAACTTCCATGCCTGCATGAAAATATTGTTAAATATAACCAAAATAGACGGTATCTTGTAAGAAATGGCTAATATACCGTTTTCTGCTATACCTGACATTTGCGTAATCATAATACGGTCGGATGAATTTATACACCACCAAAGCAATGATGTGGGAACTACAGCAAGAGAAAATAACGCCAGCTCTTTTGCCAGCTTTACATTAAAGTCAAATTTCTTTCCCTTTTCTATAAACCGGCACAAAAACAAGCTTAAAATGACACATATAAACTTTGCCAGAATATAGGCCAAAAGATATCCCTCCACGCCTGATTTCAAATATACGAGAAAAAAAATGTTAAATACAGCTATTAAAAATGTATTTAACAAATTGCAGCACACATACTGCTTAAGCAATTCCTTGCCACGCATAAATGACGTGACAACCGAATATGTCGCAGACAATACTACATAAAGATAAAAATAAACTCTGTATTCATATACAATAGGAGAAAACGCTGAAAGCGGAAATATTAAAAGAGATATAACAAATCCGAATAAAATTGCATAAATTGCTATACTGGACAACTGATTGTAATCAGCATCCTTATCCATCGCATATCTCATTAATCCCTCGCCCAGATTTAACATTACTAAGGGCGATATCATAATGCTCAATGTCATTATTAAATCTACAGTACCATACTGCTCCTTTGTCAAAACATATGTGTACAAAGGAACCAAAATAAAATTA
Organism: Lachnospiraceae bacterium; assembly: GCA_022790615.1. Taxonomy (GTDB): domain Bacteria; phylum Bacillota; class Clostridia; order Lachnospirales; family Lachnospiraceae; genus V9D3004. The sequence continues at coordinate 2,421 of JAAVXK010000069.1, read as the reverse complement.
ATTAATTTATTTCCTAATTCCCCGATTGCAAAAATCGAAGTATTTTTAAATAAATATCTTCCCCTGTTTCCCATATAATCCCCTGCTTCACCATGTGTTTTAATCTATTGTCCCAATATTATGCGTTATTATGGAACCTGCCTTAATCTTTACATTCTTTCCTATTATAGCCGGTCCGAAAACACAGGCATTCGTATAAATAACAACACCGTCCTGCAATACGGGCTGTACTATACTTACTCCCCTGTACTCTGCCGACCTTCCTTGATTGCCGCCTAACGTACATCCCTGATATACAGTAAGCCTTCCCTCAGAAACTACATTACAACCTATTACCGTTCCAATACCATGCACCAATACAAAACCTCCGGATAATTTCGCCCTGTAATCAATATCAACATTATAAACGACACGATTGATATACCATATTATTTTCGCAACTATCTTTAGATGTATTCTATTAAAAAAAGATGATATTCTGTACAATAATACGGAATGAAAACATGGATTCAAAAATACAGTAGCAAGAACTTTGCCTATTCCTCCGCTATTACAGAATGCTTTTAGGTCCTTAATTATATACATTTTTTTATCCTTTATTTATTATTTCACTTATATATTTTTCAGCTTTTAACTTCTCCGATTCAATTATATAGTCAAATCTATCATAATCTGCACTTTGCATCAACACCTTTTCAAGGCTTCCGATTTCTGCAATATGTTTTGTTAACCCCATCCTGTCTATATAATCCCGTAACTTATTATTATTTGACTCCCTTATATAGCACGCGAATTTTTTATGGTATTTTGACGCGATGACAGTTCCATGAAACGTATCAGTAACAATATATGACGCATTTTTAAACAACGACAGCAATTCAAACGGGCTGCATGACACATATTGGTCAATCCAATCCTGATATCCCTCAACAGCTATTATCGTCAGTTCATTATTTTCTGCAAACTTAATGATATCTTCCTGCTCCTTTTTATTATTAAACCTGTTATTATATGAATATACAACCATATACTTATAAGTAAAATTCATTTCTTTTATTTCATCATCGAAATCATACAACGCCACAGGGTCCAAATTCTCAACAATATTTTTTATACCGAGTTTTTGAAAAAAAACTTTCGTGTTATTATCCCTGACCGACACGGCGTCAAACCGTTCTGCAAGTTTTTTTAATTCATTTACCTCGTCATCCTTCAAATCCTCATAAACTGTTGAACCGCAGGAACCGGCAAAAGAATATATCCTGTCAAACTGAATTCCCTTTCCAAAAAATATATAATTATCCCAAAAGGAGTCCTGGCAAACATTAAAAACCTCGTCGCTCCCGCTTACTACAATATCATAACACTCAATATCTTTATATTGAAAGTAACACGACTGTGCTTCCATTATTTTTCTCTTAAGGCTTCTCCGGTATCTCTTATGTTTCACGTACCGAAAACCGGATTTTAATACATTTGATATCTCAATACCCAGTCTTTTTGAAACCGGCCGTCCGGCTTCCTTACAACTCCCGGCATACGGACTGATATGCAGTACGTCCACACCTTCCTTTTCTAACATTTTTTTCAGTGCGTAGGACTGTAAAAAAGAACCGTAATTAATAACTTCCTGCATGGAAATAATACCTATATTCATTCCTCATCTCCCACATTAACAATCTGCGTAATATAAGCCCCAACAAAGAACAGTGCGGTATAGAACATATAATTAAAAGTAATTTCTACAATAGAACATATAATCATTGAAAAAACAAACATATACATTCCCCATATCCTGTTTATGTCGTCTGTGCCAATCTCCACATTTGTTTTTATAACAAACAGCTGTCTTATCATCAAACCGAAAGCCACGGCCCCGAACAGACCATAATCGATTACACCCTGTATAACGCTATTCTGAGCATTAGAAAAGTAACTTGCCACATATGCCTGAATCGCGCTATTGCCATATCCAAATCCAAAGAACGGATGTATCTTTACAATATCAAACAATCTGTCATAAATAACAAATCTTCCCGTAAGTCCTAAATTTTCCCCCAGAATGTTTACGATAAAATATTCTATATATTCTATATCAACAATTTGTCTTAATAGCAATATAATTAATCCTACTACTACAATGCTTACAATTATTACTTTCCAACTCAGCAGTTTTTTACGCACTCTCTCAGAGAAAAACGTCATTAACAACATTACAATGGAACCTACAACTGCAGTTGAGCATTTTATCCAGTAGCAAAACATAATCAAAAAAACAAAAGAAAATCTGTATAGTACAAATAACACAACATTAACTTTAAACTTCTCATAAAATTTTACATATATCACCGACCATAATAACATAAAATAGTAACTTGTCCTAAATTTATTTCCTGCAAAATAATATATAGCTTCCTCCTC
>JAAVXK010000042.1 GCA_022790615.1 Lachnospiraceae bacterium | reverse complement strand
GTGCCCTGTACCTGCAATCCGCTATAGCAGGGGTGATGCCTGGTCCAGGGTTTGCAATTTCAGAGCTGCCCTTTGGAAGTGGCGTTGAGGTTTGGGTCTTGCGCAACAGGAATTTGTGAACCGTGTCAGGTCAGGAATGAAGCAGCACTAAGCAAAACCTTCTGTGTGCCGTAAGGGTGCCTGGATTGAGTTACTGACAGAGGTAACGTCTGGGATTGTGGATTCAAAACCAGGCGCATGGATTTTTTGATTGGTGGGTATGCAATGTCAGATGATAATAAAAGTGTTTCAATGCACATAAAAGAGGGTACGACAATATTCAAGATGGGAGAACAGGTGAATGAAATCTGTATTGTGCTCAAAGGAAGAGTTACGATACAGAGTGGTTTTCTGCGCTCAATTACCGGTTTTGGAAGTGTACTCGGAGTAATTGATTTGTTTTTAGGTGAATATCAGGCAGATTATATAGCCAACGAGGGCGTCGTGGTCAAGAAGATTTCAGTCAGTTCTACGGCCGAACTTGTTGACTTTTTTGAAAATAATAAGGGATACGGCGGTCATACGGTATCTTTTTTAAGTATATTTATCCAAAGTATATATAAAAAATATAGAAATGTATATGATAGTATAATAAGTATTGGTAATTTCCTTAACGAGATATATTCTGATTACAAAAAGTGTTGTGAGGAAAACCTGCTTGATATTATGAACATTAACATAAGTGAGCTTTCGGATAACGCGGTTTCTAAAATACCTTATACTGAGTCGATAGCATATTATATTTCATGCAGCAATATACCAATGGAGGTACAAAAAGATTATTATTCGTCAGACAAGGCGATATATATGAAGCATATTAATGAGCAGCATCATATAATAGATGAACTGTATAATGGATTTCGCGCTATGCTCAAAGCAGTAGACAGAATTGCGGGATATATTGCCAATGACTATAACAACATATTCAGGGCTGTCTCGGAGCTTGCGGTTTCACTTAATGGTATAGACAAGGATAACAGTTACTGGATTAACAGGTCAAAAGAGATAATGCGGCATATTAATGAGTTTGATAATATGTGCAGCCAGGATATAGGACATAACCTTAACATCGACAGGAGTCAGATTAAAAAACAATATGACGCCATGATAGCGGGTGAGGTATTAGAGTCAGGAAACAGTGAGGCTGAGTCATTACAGAGCCTTAAGAATTCCATGAGCCAGATACTTACATATTCGGGACTTGGCGAAGACATATGCGATGAGTTCAAGGAGAGTGTTGAAAAATATGGATTACTGAAGGATAAATTTTCAAAAGAGGACGACGCGGTACGCCTAAGGAGAAAGTTATCAGAGCTGTTTTATGACGTTTACCAGGCGGTATTTTTCAAGTCCGTCAAAAGCCCGGATGTCCCGTACTGTGTGAAGTTGTTCTTGGATTACGGTTTTGTGAGTGAAAACCTTCTTTCAGAGAAGCATCTGTCCGAGCTTGTCAATATTAATGATAAAGATATACTTACGGAGCCGTGCAATGTCTTTACAATGTCGCAGTGGCTTAAGATGATCTATAACGGCGAGAGGGAACCGTCTAAGGACGAGTTTGATTTGGACTATGAGGAGAGTCTTCGCGAACGTGTCAAAAACGGAGATTTGCTGAGTCAGGATGTTGCGGCTTTAACTGATGACATAGACAAAAAAGTTGAATTTGAGATTAAGAACTTTTTCAGGGCCAACAATAAGCTTGTCAGCAGTCAGGTTTCAACTTTCGTTCCGGTTTTATGCAGTGATAACTGTACTCTGGGACTGCTTAAAAACAAGCTTACAAGTTATAAGTTAAACAGTGTCGTGAAAAAAATAACGGCTATAGATTATTCACTTTTTGCAAGGGAAGTTGTCTATACGAATGAAGAACTTGATATAGCCAAGGAATATGTCGTAAAAGAAGTGTTCCCGGATATTATTTTGATGCCATGCTACGGAAACAAAGGACTGATGTGGCAGGATATTGCCGGCCGAAAGAGAGATACGCCAGCAAGATTTGCTTTTCCATCTTTCCTGGAAGTAGACGAGATGACCGCGATGCTTCCTATATTGGGAAGATACAGATGGGAAATATGCCGTACGATTCAGGGCGTCAAGTGGAATGATATACGGGATAAGTCTCTTACCAGCGAATATCAGGATTATATTCAGTTTTACAGAAAGAATACGGAGCTTACGGAAGAATGGCGTGAGAAAATACGTACCCAGGTTAAGAACTGCCGTAATAACTCAAAGGAAATATTTACAAAAGATTATATTGAGTGGATCACAAGGGAATCTGCGGGTACGATGAGGCTTAATAAGATTGTGCGCGAGATTATGGCGACATACTGTCCATTTAATAAGGATACGCGTGTGAAGCTTTCTACACAGCTTATATATGCGGACGCAATGAAGAGATTTGTAAAAAACAAGGATAAGAATCAGAGAGTGTATGAAAGCAAGTGCCTGAAACTTGAAAGGTCGGGTATTACCGTTCCGGAGGAGATGCAGTTTACGAGGGAATATTATAAGAGATAAGGAAGAAATAAGGGTGAATATAAGCGGGGAGAATTACAGATAATATACAAGTGATGCGAACGAGGGGTTTGATATGGGAAAATACGAGAACACTCTAAAGCAGGTACAGCTGAGGAATTTGCTTTCAGAAAAAAAATATGATAAAGCTTTGGTTATGGCTGAAGAAATGCTGAATGAAAATAAAGTTACCGACATAACAGAACTGAAGCTTTTTGCTGACATATATAGGAAATGCAGAAAATACAAGGAAGCAAAAGAATTATATTACAAAATATATGAAGAAATTCCTACAAGAAGGGTTTTGTACAGTCTGATAGCGCTGTGTATTAAAAGCAAAGATATTGATGAAGCGGAAAAACTTTACAAAGAGTATATAAATAAGGATAAAACAAGCCTTGACAGGTATATACTAAGATATAGAATCGATAAGGCGTCAAAAGCAGAGCGCAGCATTATAATAGAAGACCTCGAACAGATAAAAAAGACGGATTATATTGAGGAATGGGCATATGAGCTTGCGAAGCAGTACCACAAGGCAGGCATGATAAAAGAATGCATAGAAGAATGCAGACAGATTATCATATGGTTTTCAGACGGTGAGATTGCCGAGAGGGCAAAGCTTTTAAAGATGCATCACGAGGGAAACGTAAGCGATGATGTAATGGTAAGCCTGGAACAGTACATTGGAAACGACGTAAGCAAATATATGGATTCCGGTTCAGACGGTGTTTCTGACGTAGATGGAAATAGCGAATCCGTAGGAGATGAATTTAAGACACAGATAAAACTGCCGGAGGAAGCTGAGATAATTGCCGCGAAAATGGCGGATATAAAAAGCCATGCGGCAGCAGACGATTACAATGACGTCGAAGTTTCAATAGGCGAGGACGTTTCGCAGATGATGGAAGAAGATACAAAAACTGATGATGCGGTAAATGAGGCCGTGAAAGAGATTCAGGAGGAAATAGCTTCTGATATTAACGAGGTGGCTGATGCTATGAAAACGTCAGAACTGGCTTTATCCAAATATGCGAAAGAATTGCCGTATATAACGGAAAAGGAATTTTTTGATAACCCTAAAGATATGGTGAAGAATTCCCTGAGTTTTGTTATAGTTACAGAAATTGAAAAAGACGTCATGCCGACTGTCCAGCTCATAGCGAAGGCGCTTAACAGAATAGGCAGGCTTGACAGTCATAGAATTGCACGAATAAATGCAGTGAATCTTAATAACCTCAATATTGAAAATGAAATAGATAACCTGCTTGGCGCATGCGTACTGATCGAGGACGCGTCGCTTATGTCCATGAAGACGATTAACAGTATTATAAAAGTAATTGATGCGTATCATGATAAACTTGCAATTGTAATTACTGACAAGGAAAGTAATATGTCTAAGATGTTATTTAAGGAAGAAGTACTAAAAAATCAGTTAAAACATTTTATTTTTTGTGAATAAAGGGTATTTCACAAAATAAAGTTCTATGATATACTATTCTAGTATAAAAAAAGTGTCACATATTTGACACATATTTTGAGGTGTTTTATGAAACAGTATATTATAAAAGGTGGAAAGCCGTTAGTAGGCGAGATTACCGTTGGCGGAGCAAAAAATGCGGCGCTAGGTATTATTGCCGGTGCAATAATGGCTGATGAGACCGTTTTGATAGAGAACCTGCCAAATGTAAACGATGTCAATGTATTACTTGACGCTATTGAAGGAATAGGGGCGATTGTTGACCGTGTTGACGCGCATACCGTTAAAATTAACGGTGCGCCAATCACATCGAAGTACGTTGACTATGAATATATTAAGAAAATCAGAGGCTCCTATTATTTGCTAGGCTCGCTTCTGGGAAAATATAATGAGGCTCAGGTGGCGCTTCCGGGAGGATGCAACATTGGAAGCAGACCTATTGACCAGCATAAAAAAGGTTTTGAGGCGCTTGGAGCCACCGTTAAGATTGAACAGGGCGGAATTATTAGCGCGCACACGAACGAGCTAAAGGGTAATCATATATATCTTGACGTTGTTTCCGTTGGTGCGACAATCAATATTATGCTTGCATCAAGCAGAGCGAAAGGAACAACTATAATAGAAAATGCGGCTAAGGAGCCTCACATTGTCGACGTTGCAAACTTCCTGAACAGTATGGGAGCTAATATTAAGGGCGCAGGAACCGACGTTATCAGAGTCAAGGGAGTCGAGAGATTCCACGGCAGTGAATATTCCATTATTCCGGACCAGATAGAGGCAGGTACATTCATGCTTGCCGCAGCCGCAACGAAGGGCGACGTTCTCATTAAAAATGTAATACCAAAGCATCTCGATGCAATTTCCGCAAAGCTGATTGAGATAGGATGCGAGGTTGAAGAATTTGACGACGCTGTCCGCGTTGTTGCGAAAAGAAGACTGGGTAACACCCAGGTAAAGACGCTTCCGTATCCGGGCTTCCCTACCGATATGCAGCCGCAGATAGCGACGCTTCTTGCTCTTTCGGAGGGCACAAGCGTTGTTACGGAAAGTATATTTGAAAACCGCTTTAAATATGTTGCCGAGCTTGCACGGATGGGCGCCGATATAAAGGTTGAGGGCAATATGGCGGTAATTAACGGCGTTGAGAATTTTATGGGAGCGGCAATCAGCGCGCCGGACTTACGGGCAGGCGCAGCGCTTGTGTTAGCAGGTCTTGTTGCCGAAGGCTTTACGATAATTGACCAGATAGAATATATTGAGCGCGGATATGAAGATTTGGAAGGAAAGTTTGTATCTCTTGGCGCAGGTATGGAAAAATTGGACGTCAACGACGAGAGGGCGATTAAAAAATTCAAACTGCGCGTAAGTTAACTAACATAGTCAGAGTAATATAAATAATTTGTGTTTAGAATCAGATATGAAAGTAACGAGATGAATTATAGTTATTGAAGTAATTATTAAAAAGGGTTATAGCTGTAAACAAGAGTAAGATATAGTTATTATATCTTACTTCTTTTAATTTAAAGTATTGTCAAATATTCAAAAAAGCTATATTATGTATTATTAGATAATTCGATATAATAATGGGAGCAAATATAAAAGCATAGGAGGAATCATTTAATGAGAGACGAAACAATTTGTCTTCATGCCGGATACGAACCTGAGGATGGCGGGCCGGGCGTGATGCCGATTGTACAGAGTACAACATATAGATTCGAATCAACGGAGCATATCGGGGATTTGTTTAACATGCCGACAGAATGCATGTATTCAAGATTTGCTAATCCTACGGTTGACGCGGTTGAAAAGAAAATTGCGGAGCTTGAGGGCGGTGTAGCGGCGATGTGTACGTCGTCCGGCCAGGCAGCTTCATGTTTTTCGATTCTCAACCTCTGCTCGGCAGGAGACAGTTTCATAAGTACCTCTACCATATATGGCGGAACCGTCAATCTTTTTGCGGTCACGCTTAAAAAACTCGGTATTGAGTGTATATTTGTAGACTCCGACGCTTCTTACGAGGAACTGCAGGCGGCTGTAAAACCGAATACAAAGGCTGTGTTCGGCGAGACCCTTGCCAATCCGGCGTTATCTGTGCTGGATATTGAAAAGTTTGCCGCTTTGGCCCACAACAACGGAATACCGCTTATCGTTGACAACACATTTGCAACGCCTATTCTGTGCAAACCGTTTGAATTTGGCGCAGACATTGTCATTCACTCCACTTCAAAATATATGGACGGACATGCGCTTCAGATTGGCGGCGTTATTGTAGACAGCGGTAACTTTGACTGGGCGAACGGAAAGTTTCCTGAATTTACCGAGCCCGACGAATCTTATCACGGAATTGTGTATACGGAGACTTTTGACAAAATGGCATATATAGTAAAGGCCAGAATGCAGCTTATGAGGGATTTGGGAGCTTATCCTGCGGCACATTCTGCATTTTTACTTAACCTTGGACTTGAGACTCTCCCGATTCGTATGCAGAGATACTGCGAAAATGCGGTAAAAGTTGCCGAGTACTTCAAAAACAGCGATAAAATTGAGTCTGTCACATATCCGGGACTTGAAGATGATAAATATAACGGGCTTGCAAAAAAGTATCTGCCAAAGGGAACAAGCGGGGTAATATCAATTGTTATAAAAGGCGGAAAGGACGCTGCAATCCGGTTCATGGATAATCTGAAGCTTGCCAAAAAAGAAGTCCACGTGGCGGACATAAGGACCTGCGTTCTCCACCCGGCGTCAGCAACTCACAGACAGCTTACCGACGAACAGCTGATTGCCTGCGGAATTGAGCCGGGACTTATAAGATTCTCTGTCGGCCTTGAGAATGTAGACGACATAATATCTGACATTGAACAGGGTCTTGGCAGGGTGTAGCGGATTAAGCATCCCCAACGAAACAGAAAAGTATTTAATTAGGGTTATACCAGGTACTGTTTCATAAAAACTGATTATTGTCACTATTATATTCATAACCGATGAGTGAGAGCTTGTCGGTTATTTCTTTCTCATCAATATCGTTTGTCTTACAGAACTCAGATAGTGACGGGTAGTTATCCCTAAGCTGTGTGTTAATGAAACTAAGTAATATTACAGGGTCTGACGGAATTTTCATTGTGCGCGTCCTCCTTTTTGACTGGTTCTCCATATAACGGCAAGAATGTCTTTTATAACAAGAAAAGAATCAAGCCCATTATAACCGTACTTATTTTACCTCCAAAGTTATGATATATCTGAATTATAATAATAATGTACCTTAGAATCTACATAATAAAGTATGAACTTACGCCCGTATTGTTAACAATTATTAACTTGGCGGTATTATTCAATATAAGAAACCATAAATCAAATCTGTCTAAAATGCAAGCCATACTATAAAAAAGCAAAAAAACGAGGCAGGTGAAGTGAAAAAATACTCAAAAATAATTTTAATCATAGGTTGACAGATGTGTCTATAAATGATAGACTAAAGGCGTCTACTAAAGATAGACAAAAACTTTTTTAGTTTAAACTATGCAGTGATGAATAATAGTTATTTACTTTGTATCAAAATTATATGTACACAGTCTGGGTATTAAATGTAGGACGGGAGGTATTGCAATGGCAGATATGAAATTAGCGGCAGTTGAGTCAAGGTTCGCGGACATTATATGGGATAACGAGCCGGTCAGGTCTGGTGAGCTTACAAAAATATGTGAGGAAAAACTTGGATGGAAGAGGACGACTACATATACCGTGTTAAAAAAACTATGTGTCCGCGGAATATTTAAGAATGAGGACGGAGTTGTATCCTCACTGTATTCAAGGGATGAGTTTTATGGAATTCAGGGAGAACAGTTCGTTGATGAAGTGTACGGCGGCTCGCTGCCGGCATTTATAGCCGCGTTTACGAAAAGAAAGACACTGACAGATAAGGAGATAAAAGAAATTCAGTTGATGATTGACAGCGCAAGGGAGGAGTAAATATGGCAGATATATTTATTAGTATAGTTAATATGAGTATCAATTCGATATGGGTAATAGCAGCGGTAATAATACTGAGGCTCTTTTTGAAAAATGTTTCGAAAAAATATACGATGGTATTGTGGGCGCTTGTCGGTCTGAGGCTGGTATGCCCGTTTACCATGGAGAGCATGCTCAGCCTGGTGCCAAGTGCTAAGGTAGTCTCAAACGTGTCGCCTGAATCATCCCATCCGGTGATTGTCAGCGGTATAGACAGCGTTGACAATATGATTAATCCTGTGATGCGTGATAAATTTGATACGTCTGACGGGTACGGGATAAACAGATTTGAGCTCTTTTTTTCTATGGCGGGATGCGTTTGGTGTGTAATACTTGCCTATATTGTGTGTTATCTTGCCGGCAGTTACTTTTATATGAAGAAAAAGACGGGTGCAAGGATGTATTTTGAAGATAAGATTTGGCTTTGTGACGATATTGATACGCCGTTTATACTCGGCGTAATAAAACCGCAGATATATCTTCCGTCCACTATTAACCCGGTACAGTCGGATTACGTCATAAAGCATGAGAGAATGCACCTTAAATATTATGATTATATATGGAAGCCTTTGGGCTTTATAATACTTGCAATACATTGGTTTAATCCCTTTGTTTGGGCGGCGTATATTCTGTTCGGAAGGGACATGGAGCTTGCATGCGACGAGAGGGTTATACGTGATATGAACCTTGAAAACAGAAAAGATTACTCCAGGGCTTTGCTTGAGTTAAGCGCCGGAAGACGAAATATTGCGGCATGTCCGCTTGCATTTGGCGAGGTAGGGGTTAAGCAGCGTATAAGAAAGGTGCTCAATTACAGGAAACCTGCATTTTGGGCCGGAATTGCAGCGGTAGCGGCCTGTATTACGGTGGCGGTGTGCTTTCTGACCAATCCAATTTCGAGTGCAAGTGATAATTATGATGGTAACGAAATAACCCCTGAGCTTGATAAGGCCGTATCGGCTGCGATTCTTGGCGAGAATCCGGCGGGTTCCGGGCAGGAATATGTATGCGAGGACCATATAATACTTGGAATGACTAAACCGCAGGATGACATAGTGGATGTGTACGCAATGGTTTTATGCAGCAGTTACGTTATGTCGGATAATGAAATTGAGGAGAGCGGCGGGTATCACGCGCCAAAGGTTATTACGCTCCGCGTAAATGAAGACGGTTCGTATACGCCGCAGGATATTTGGCATCCTTCGGACGGCAGCGAGTATGAAGCAAGTATTCGCGGCAGGTTCCCGCATGATATATGTGACGACGCGATGGATACGCAGAAATATGTAAATGAGCAAAGAGAAAGGTGTCACACAAAAGCACAGCATCATTTTTCACAAAATGCCGGTAATAATAGTAATTCAAACAATGTTGACGGTAATTATAGTGATACGGAAAGCACCAATCAGACGGATTACGGATATCACCATTCGGAAAGTCATGGGTATCAATACGAATCGGGCGGCCATCACAGTGAACCGGGTATACATCACGGTATAAGCCAGAGTAATAATATGGGTTACACAGATTCAGATTTGGAAAACGACGGATACAGCGCTATGGCCGGCAGCACGTTTGAAGACGTAAAAGCATATCTTGCAAAGCTGCCGGATGACGTCGACGGACTTGTAGATGCGGGATGCTTTGTAATCACATACGGCGGCGTGTCAGGCGTGGAAAATTGGAATAATTTCAGTATGGCTGTGAGCGCGGGACGTCAGACTGAGCTCGTATGCGTACAGTATACGGTTGAAGGCGATTGTATATTTGATTACATGTATTACAGAGGAGACGATATATATCATGTATGCGACTTCCGAAGAGATAAATACTCTGCGGGCGCGGATAATGACAAATGCTATGAGGAAACAGTTGATTATGTAAAAATATTTGACACGGTGGAAGATAACGGTGACAAGGTTAAATATATAGCGCTTTCAAACTTGCCGGACATAACATTCAAACAATTTGAAAAAGAGGTATTTTCAGATGACTATAACCCTGAAAAATCGAATGTAAAGATGATTGCCAATATTGTATATGGCAATAAAAATGCGGATATAACGGGAGACGAAGCATGGCATGACGTTAGTTACGAGTATGATATGTCGAAACACCTGTTGGATTCAAAGAAAGTAGCTTCTATTGTTGTCACCAAGTCTGACACCGGAGAAACGAAAGAATACAGGGTGACGGACGGCGCCGCAACATTTAATGAGCTGTTACGCCTGTATGGAAGTCTTGATGCCGCGCCCGATAAGGACAGTGACGATTTAAGAGGGGGATACGCGTACAGGATGGAGCTCAGAAACCATAAGGGTGAGCTGCAGCAGACAGTAACTCCGTATAAGGACGCCGTATGTATAGATTATAAAATGTATAACTGCAGTGAAAATGGAACGTCATGCCAGCTTCTTATGGCTCTTAATGGGCTTGACTGGCAGAAAAATTAGCACGCAGAATCAATAATCTGGATATTAACACATAATTTTCCTGTAATCTGCACACAATAAACCCTAAGGAATCGCTGATTAAAGCGATTCCTTAACATAGTAAATATATGCGCACGGCATAAGAAATGTGGACATGTGATGCAGCAGTTACTTAGCGGTGTAAATTACACTGAAAACAGAAATTATATCAAAGAATTACTAGGTGTTGACAGAAGTTTTGACGTGGTAGAAAAAGAATTGTATTTTGCAGGACTTTCGGCAAGCTATTACTTTATTGACGGATTCTGTAAGGATGAAGTAATGGAAAAGATTATGGAATACCTGTATAAGTTAAAGGCTGACGAGGTGCCGGCAGACCCCGATAATTTTGTGAAGAATTGTATTCCTTACGGAGAGGCAAGCTTAGTCGATACTAAGGAGACATTAATACAAAACTTCATGTCCGGGGTGCCGGTACTTTTAATTGAGGGTTATGACGTTATGATAGCCACGGACTTTAGAACCTATCCTGCAAGAAGTATAGAGGAGCCTGAGAAGGACAGGGTTCTTAGAGGTTCGCGCGACGGATTTGTCGAGACTATAGTTTTTAATACCGCGCTCATAAGGCGCAGAATCAGAAGCGAAGACCTTGTAATGGAGATACACACGGTTGGAAAGACCTCAAAGACCGACGTGGTTGTGTCGTATATGTCCGGCAGGGTAGATGAAAAGCTTCTACAAAAGGTTCATGAGAGGATTGACGCGATAAATGTAGACGCGCTGCCGATGAATCAGGAAAGCTTTTTGGAATGTTTTTATCCCCACAGATGGTACAATCCTTTTCCAAGGTTTAAGCTAACGGAAAGACCGGATGTAGCCGCTGTGAGCATTAATGAAGGCAATATAATCATACTTGTCGACAATTCCCCCGAGGCCATCATTATCCCGACGTCAATATTCAATATAACAGAGTCGGCGGAGGATTATTATTTTCCGGCAGTTACGGGAACCTATCTGAGGTTTTCGAGATTTATCATAGATGTCGCGGCGCTGCTTTTATCGCCTACATTTTTACTGCTGATACTGAATCCGGAGTATATACCGAAAGGGCTGGAATTCATAAGTATAAAAGAGACGGTTAATGTTCCCGTTATTTTTCAGTTTCTGTTGCTTGAATTTGCAATTGACGGTATGCGGATGGCGTCGCTTAACACGCCGAATATGCTAAGTACCCCGCTCAGCGTTGTCGCGGGTATCGTGCTTGGTGATTTTACCGTAAGTTCGGGGTGGTTTAATGCCGAGATAATGCTTTACATGGCGTTTGTCGCTATAGCAAATTATTCGCAGGTTAACTTTGAGCTCGGCTATGCGCTCAAATTTTTCAGAATATTAATGCTTATCCTGACCGCCATGTTTGGGATATACGGATACGCGGCCGGAATACTGGTGACGGTGCTGTGTCTTATATTCAACAGGACATTTGACGGCAAGAGTTATCTCTATCCCCTTATTCCGTTTAACGCTAAAAAGCTGTTTCGAAGGGTGTTCAGGGTAAATGCGGGTTCTAACTAAAATAGCATAAAGTTATTATCGGATAATTAGAAAACCAAATTTTAAAAGCTAATTATAATTAGAATAAAGATTTTGTCAGCTAAAAATTTTGTCGCAATGAAAAAAATAAAAATCAGTTGAAGATATCGGATAAAAGTAATATAATTTGAAAAGCAAAGAGTTTCGCAAGCGGAACTCTTTGTTGTGGTGTACTGATAAAATTATAAAGTACAGTATAGTCCGGGCAGCAGGAAAGGGAGGTACGCATATGTATATAATAGTCGGACTTGGAAACCCCGGCAGAAAATATGCAGGAACAAGACATAATATAGGTTTCAATGTGATTACAAGATTATGTGACGATTATAATATTTCGATGAATATCAATAAACATAAAGCAGTATGCGGAGCCGGTTTTATTGCAGGAAAGAAGGTGCTTCTTGCAATGCCGCAGACATATATGAATCTAAGCGGGGAAAGCGTAAGGCAGCTTGTGGATTTTTACAAAATAGATGTAGAAAATGAGCTTATAATAGTATATGATGACATTAGCCTTCCTGTCGGAAGGATGAGAATACGCGCGAAAGGGAGCGCGGGCGGTCATAACGGCATGAAGAGCATAATATCGCACCTGGGCACGGATGTGTTTGCCAGAATCAAGATGGGCGTAGGCGGCAAGCCTGAGGGGTGGGATTTGTGCGACCATGTTCTCGGAAGGTTTGATGATAAGGATAATGCGGTAATGAGGGATATGCTTGTTAAGGCCAGCGAGGCGTGCCGCGACTATGTGACGCTCGGAATTGCCGATGCGATGAATAGACATAATAATTAGAAAACGCTATATTATGCAATTATTATATTTGTTATACTTGCTGTCTATGATAAATTGGCAGATGGGATTTTGTCGCTTTGCGGCCGTGGTCGACGTTATACTTACGAAAGATTATATTGACTATGCGTATAATCTGTGAAAAATAATTTGTGAAGAAAGAGGAGGATGACAGAGTGAGAGCGCTTATTGAACCATTGAATGAATTAGCTGAATACAGTGAAGCGGCAGACAGCCTTAAAAAGGGTCGTACGCCTATCCATATCACGGGATGTGTCGATACCCAGAAATGTCAGCTTATACAGGCTCTGGGCGAAGGAGCGCGATACAGGGTGATTGTGACGTACAGTGAGGCGAAAGCGAGAGAGCTGTATGACGATATGCGGTTTTACGGCCGTAATGTATATATATATCCGGCGAAGGATGTTATATTTTACAGCGCGGACGTACACGGCTATGCAATTGTGCAGGAGCGCATGAGGGTTATGAAACAGCTTCTTTTGGGAAATGACTGTACTATTATCACGACGCTTGACAGCGGAATGGAGAGATGCGTTCCGCTAAGTAACTATAGGGAACACACTTTGTCATTTAAGGTTGATGAAGATATAGAGATTGGCGGGCTCAGAAAGGAGTTTGCCGCCCTTGGATATGAACACACGGCGCAGGTCGAGACGCCGGGTTCATTTGCGGTAAGGGGAGGTATAGTCGATATCTTTCCTCTTACCGAGGAAGTTCCATACAGGATTGAGCTTTGGGGCGATACAATTAACACAATACATTCATTTGACGTTGAGAGCCAGCGCTCGATTGACAGCGTCGGTGAGATTGAGCTGTATTCCGCCACGGAGGTTATAGTTGAGGAGGAAAGGGTTCTATCCGCGCTATCTTCTATTGAGGAAGATGTAAAGAGATATTCCCGCAGGTTTGAGGGGGAGAATAATTACGAGCAGGCGGGAAGGCTTAGACAGTCGTTTGAGCTGCTTAAAGAAAATATTGATTATTACAAGGGAATGGCGGGCCTTGAGAGCTATATGAGTTATTTTTACAGCGATACCTGTTCCTTTTTTGAGTATTTTCCTAAAAATGAAACGGTTTATTATATTGACGAGCCTAACAGGACGTTTGAGCACGGCGAGGCGATAGAGTATGAATTCTCCGAGAGCATGAAGTCAAGGCTGGAAAAAGGTTATATTCTCCCGAAGCAGATGGAAGTTCTTTATACGGCTTCAGAGATATACGGAAAGCTTGCCGGCCTCAGACTTGTAATGCTTTCGAGCCTTGACACTAAGTCAAAGAAAATACAAGCACAATCAGACTTTTCATTAAATGTACAGTCGGTTCAGTCATATAACGGTAATTTTGAGTTGATGGCAAAGGATATTATAAGGTGGAAGCAGAGCGGCTATAGAATACTTGTGCTCTCTCCGTCGCGCACGAGGGCAAAGAGGCTGTGCGAAAGCCTTGGCGAATACAATATAAGTTCATTTTACAATGAGGATATGGAGCGCGTGCTTGAGAAGGGAGAGGTTATGGCCTCGTACGGGGCAATCCATAAGGGATTTGAGTATCCGCAGATTCGATTTGCGGTCATATCCGAGCAGGATATATTTGGTGAGAAAAAGGTTCGAAAAAAGAAGAAGAGATATAACGGCAAATCAATCAGAAGTTTTGCCGAGCTGAATGTCGGCGATTACGTGGTGCATGAAAACCATGGACTCGGGATATACCGCGGTATAGAAAAAATTGAGACCGACAGGATAATAAAAGATTATATTAAAATTGAATATGCGAAAGACGGCGTGCTGTATATACCGGCAACAGGGTTGGAGGTTTTGCAGAAATATTCGGGCGCTTTGGGCGAGACGGACAGAAAGCCAAAGTTAAACAGGCTGGACTCGCCGGAGTGGAATAAGACTAAAACCAGAGTGCGCCGCGAGATTAAGGATATAGCGGAGGATTTGGTTAAGCTGTATGCAAAGAGGCAGGCAAAGCAGGGTTATATGTATGGGAAAGATACTGTCTGGCAGAAGGAGTTTGAGGAAATGTTTCCGTTTGAGGAGACGCCAGACCAGCTGTCAGCCATTGAAGATACGAAAAGGGATATGGAAAGCACCAAGATTATGGACCGCCTGATATGTGGAGACGTGGGCTACGGTAAGACGGAGATAGCGATAAGGGCGGCGTTCAAGGCAGTATCAGACGGAAAACAGGTTGCATACCTTGTTCCTACTACAATACTTGCACAGCAGCATTACAATACGTTTGTGCAGAGGATGAAGGACTTTCCGGTTAGTATCGATATGCTTTCAAGGTTTCGTACGCCGGCGCAGGCAAAAAAGGCGATTGAAAAGCTAAGGAAAGGTACGCTGGATATCATCATCGGAACACACAGGCTTTTATCAAAGGATGTTGCGTTCAAAGACCTCGGCTTGCTTATTATAGATGAGGAACAACGCTTTGGCGTCACTCATAAGGAAAAAATAAAGCAGTTAAAGGAAAACATAGACGTACTCGTTCTGTCGGCGACTCCGATACCGAGGACGCTTCACATGAGCCTCATAGGAATCAGGGATATGAGCGTACTTGAGGAGCCGCCGATGGACAGACTTCCGGTTCAGACGTATGTGCTTGAGTACAATGATGAGATTGTAAGGGAGGCGATAACGAGGGAGCTCTCAAGAGGCGGGCAGGTGTATTATGTCCATAACAGGGTCAATAACATTGATGTCATTGCCAATATGGTTGCGGCGCTCGTTCCGGAGGCAAACGTGGTGTATGCGCACGGGCAGATGAGCGAGCGGGAGCTTGAGCGCATAATGTTTGACTTCATACACGGCGACATAGATGTACTCGTCTCGACAACTATTATAGAGACAGGACTTGACATTTCGAATGTAAATACGATAATAATAGATGAGGCGGAACGAATGGGACTTGCGCAATTGTACCAGCTGCGCGGAAGGGTAGGACGTTCTAACAGAACCGCATATGCGTTTCTGATGTATAAACGCGACCGTATGTTAAAGGAGGTTGCGGAGAAACGTCTTGCGGCTATTAAGGAGTTCACGGAGCTCGGAAGCGGATTCAAGATTGCGATGCGTGACCTTGAAATAAGAGGGGCCGGAAACCTTCTCGGAGCGGAGCAGCACGGTCATATAGCATCTGTCGGATATGATCTGTACTGTAAGATGTTAAATGAGGCCGTCCTGGAGCTTAAGGGCGAGGTACGGGAAGAAACTGTCAAGTTTGAGACGGCTGTCGATATGGACATAGACGCGCATATCCCGTCGTCATATATTAAAAGTGAGTTTCAGAAGCTTGAGATGTATAAGCGGATTGCAGAGATTGAGAATGATGAGGAAATGCTTGATATTCAGGATGAGCTAAACGACAGGTTCGGCAGATATCCGGAAGCTGTTGCAAACCTGATTGAAATCGCACTATTAAAGGCGATGGCCCACAAAGTATATGTGACGCAGCTGATTTACAGAAAAGACCGGTCGTTTTTAAAGGATAAAAAACCTCAGAATATGGTTATATTCAAGCTCTATGAAAATGCGCCGTTTGACATAACAAAGATTCCCCTTTTCCTTGCGGGAGAGGGAAAACGGCTGAAATTTGAGAGCGTCGGAAAGCCATATTTTTCATACAGACTGAGGGATGATGATGAACTTTTTGTAAGGATAAAGGAGCTTCTTGGGAAGATGGAGATACTCCTTCCGGAAAGGGAAACAGGGGATGAAAAGAAAAAGCACGATTAATAGGATACTGTGTATTGCAGTTTCTGCGGCAATGATAGCAGTCTTATCAGCTGGATGTTCGGGAAATGATGAAAATACTGTTGAAAGTACGGGCAATGAGAAAACAGAGAAAGCAGAGAAGGCTGCAAAGGTTGAGAAAAAGGAGCTTGATGCGGACTCGGTAGTTATTGCCGTCGGCGACGAGGAGGCTACTTTCAAGGAGCTTCTTGTGTACATGTATATTCTTAAAGACAGGTATCAAGACACGCTTGGCGATGATATCTGGAGTTACACGCTGGATAATGGGAAAACATTCAAATCAGTCACTATGGCGCAGGTTGTTAGTCTTATTACAGAGCTTAAGATTATTAACAGGGAAGCACAGGGGCTGGGCATCAGCCTTACTAGCGATGAAAAGGAAGATATAAGGCAATACGTCGAAGGTCTATACGCAAGTATACCCGAGGAGGACGTTGCGGAGTATAAGTTAGACACGGACACGATGATGAACGTGTACTGCGAGAACGAGATTGCCAACAGGGTATACGACTCGTGCATAAACGGCGTTAATACTTCAATAAATGATGATGAGTCAAGACAATGCAGGGTATTGTACATTTATCTTCGGACAAGCGGCGTTAACCAGAGCGGCGTCACGGTTACCCTTTCCGAGGAGGAGGTAAGTAAACGCCATAAGGAAGCGAAGAAGCTTTTGAAAAGCGCTAAGAAAGCTAGTGATTTACACGCATTTGCCGAAGCGAATACTGAAGCTGACAGCGCCGAGCTCGTGTTTGGAAAAGGAGATATGTGCGCCGAGTTTGAAGCGGCAGCGTTTGCCCTGTCTGAGGGGCAGTTCAGCGACGTTGTGACAGCACCGGAAGGATTTTATATTATATATTGTCTGGACACGAATGACGAGGAGCTTGCGGCCGTAAAAAAAGAAGAGATGATAGCCGCATCACAAAAGGAGAACTTTGAAGCCCAGTACAAAGAGTGGGCGGCAGGATTTGAGGTTGAAGTAAGCGAGCTTATAATGCAGTAGGAAGTAGTACTATAATAATATAGGGATTGCCGCATGGTAGAAATGAGTGGCAATCCCTGTTGTATCGGGCGTCTGAATTTTCAAACACGCTCTAGGGCGTCCTTTGACTTAGAAATAAACAAGGTCGTCTTCCGGCTTTTCTGCTTTTTTTACATCCTTTAGTATAAGGACCGGCCCCATGTCCTTATATTCTTTGACGTACTGTACCGTTATCTCGGCTGTCAGGTTAATCCAATCGCGCTCCTCGAAATCAATATCATTTTCGCTGTCGCATATGAAGCCCAGAAACGTAATATCGTCGGCGCAGCATGTCATTGCAAAACGTCCTGCAACAAATCTCGTCATAGGGTATTTGTCGGGGCGGAAAAACACGCCGTTCATGTTAATCGTTTTTCCGGCGTATTTGTCGGGATTCTCCATCGCGTCCATATAGAAAAATCCATAGTCGTCATCCTCAAGCGTTATACTTGACGCGTGAATGTCATACGGCATTTCCTCAATCATGGAGCTGCCGTCAAACCCCTCCACCCAGTCGTAAGCAATCTGGGCCTTTTTGTTAAACAGTTTCATGTTTCGTCTGAGTTCGTTGCGGTTTGTCGTCTCATCGCATCTGTTAAATATAATCATATCCGACAGTGAAAGCTGGTTAATTACCATTGAGCGCATATTTCCCCAGAACATATTGAATGTCGGATATCCGACTGTGGAGATTACCTGTGTCAGAACCCAGTTTGCAGGATATATGTCTTCCATTATTGACTCGGTGTTCCACATGCCGTTATACTCTATTAAAACCCTTTTAGGCTTGTGAGAAGCGTTCCATTTGCCGAGCAGTTCTGCCGAAAGGTCTTTTTCATCATTAACATACTCTACATATACGTTTTGGGTCAGAAGATACTTTGCGTCGTACTCGACCTCTCCGTCCTCGCATGCAATGAGCAGCGTCCTCTCACCGGTCGCAAAATAATCCTGACTGAGCGTATCTAATATAAATGAAGTTTTACCGCTCTCAAGAAAGCCTGTAAATAAATATACCGGAATCTCCTTACGAAACATAATATCCTCCTTATAACAATATCAATTATATACACGGTAAATCAAAGTTCAAATAACTTAACCAATCCGTCCTCGTCAAGTTTAGTTCCAATTACGCACAATTTTCCTGTGTAGTCGGCGCCGCCTTCCCTTATCTCATACTCGCCCGGGGTAAGGTCAAAGTAGAGCCATGTTCCCTCAGGCGACGGAACGATTCCTTTTGCCCTAAGTATGAATCCGTATTCCTCGCTCTTTGACAATACAGAAAGAATGTTATCGAGGAAATCTTTTGTGTAGCTCTTTGCGGTTTCTTTTCCCCAGCTTGTAAATACTTCGTCAGCATGGTGGTGTCCATGCTCATGGCTATGTTCGTGATTGTGATGGAGTTCATGTTCGTGATGGAGTTCATGTTCGTGATGATGTTCATGTTCATGGCTGTGATCGTGGTCGTGATGATGTTCATGCTCATGGCTGTGATCGTGGTCGTGATGATGTTCATGCTCATGGCTGTGATCGTGGTCATGATGATGTTCATGTTCATGATTGTGGTCATGTCCATGGTCGTGGCAGCCACATGAACAATTTTCGTCATGCGCATGTTCTTTCATGGCATCTTCAATCATTGCGCTTACGGATGACGTATGCTCCATTGCACCAACAATTACGGCTGCGTCTATATCATCCCACGGAGTCGTTACGATTGCCGCTTCCTTATTCTTTGTACGAATGCTGTTGACGCACTCCTCAACCTGTCCGTCTTTTGCAAGCTGCGTACGGCTTAAGATTACTGCTCCGGCGCTTTCAATCTGGTTGTTGAAAAATTCACCGAAGTTTTTCATGTACATTTTTGCCTTGGTACAATCAACGACTGTCGTGCTGCTGTTTAGCGAGATACCCGCAACATCTTTTAAATTGAGGACAGCCTTAATAACGTCGGACAGTTTTCCCACTCCGGAAGGTTCGATTATAATTCGGTCAGGGGAATAGGTTGTGATTACCTCTTTCAAGGCGGTTCCGAAGTCTCCCACGAGTGAGCAGCATATGCATCCGGAATTCATCTCGGTAATTTCAATGCCGGCATCCTTTAGGAAGCCGCCGTCAATTCCAATCTCGCCAAATTCATTCTCGATGAGGACAAGTTTTTCACCGGTATAGGCTTCGTTAATGAGTTTTTTTATGAGTGTTGTTTTTCCGGCTCCGAGAAAACCTGAAATAATATCTATTTTTGTCATAGTAACGCCTCCATACTTCCATAATATTTCATAAAACTTAGTGTACAACTTTAGTGTATTTTGTGTCAAGGATTTAATTGGATATTGAATATGATTGAATATGATTAAGAATATGATGTGGTGTTTTGAGGCTTGGTATGTTAATATAAGAATAATGTAAATAGAAGTATGGTTCAAAATGCAGAGGAAAGGCCGGGAACGAAGAATGGAGGTTAATAAAATAAAAGCTGCTGATGTGGAAAACCTGTTAATGGAAGAGTTTATTGGAAATAATGGCAGCGCTGATAATTATGAACAATGGAAAAAAGAAAATGAGCGCATGATAAGCGTATTTTGCGACGCTATGGAGCAGGAAAATGAAGGAAAACTAAATGTATGCTTTGGGGAAACGGATAAGAAGCTCCTTGAAGCTTTTTTTCTTGTGTCAGTCAGGACAAGACATTCATATGGCACTAAAAAACTGCTTAAGAATGGGTGTATAGGTAAAAAGGTGATTTCTAAAGGTTTTCGGTATTTGGTAGAAGGAAGATGGCTGGAAGGCATTCATTTATTTTATTACGGCCTTCACATGCGAAGTGGGTATGAACGTGTCATTTCTGACGGATGCAAAAAAATAGTCAAAGAAAAATGGCTGGAAGGGTTTAAGATTCTTTGGGAAAAAGAGTTTATGAATCTTAAAACGCTGGCCCGTTTTGCATTAAAAGAAAGATGGACGGAGGCTTTAAAATATATAATATATTTTTATGAAGAATATTTAGAAAATAAGGATAATAAATATTACAGGAATAAATGGAGATGGAAAATACCCGTAGACTCTCTGCTGGAAGACTGTAAGACAGGCGATTTGAAATTCTTGTTGGATAATGATTTATATAAGATAGAAGACATAGGTGAAGCCGTAGTCAGAAACAATTGGAAGGAAGGCGTGGCCTTATTAATAAAACGCGGGGCGGACAGCCATTATCTTCTTAAATGTGCGGTTTCCTCCGAATGGGTAGAGGGGATAGAAATTCTTCTTGATAAAATCAGGACATGCGATAATGTAACCTGCGGCGGGATATATGGTGCGGCTATAGAGAAACGCCGGTATGATTTGCTTGAAAAGTGCCTGCAAAAGTGGGGAAACCTGGAATGCATTGATTTGTCCCTGTGTTCAGATACCAGAGACGTAATGGATGTAGTGGAAATAGCGGAAAGATATAACCCTGACGGACACAATTGGATAGCTGCGACAGACGCCTTATATAAATGGTGTGATAAATATAAACCTTCTTGGTCTCTATCCAGCAATTCTCTTGAGAGCTGGGAGCGTTTGGCAGGCATGGATCTGTCATGGTGCCCGGATACTAAGATTGTGGATACTATAAGGCAAATAGCGGAACAGATGAACCGCAGCGGGACAGTATGTATTGACGGGATAGATAATTTGGAGGAATGGTGTTTTCGGGCGCAGCGGAGGCTGGCAGCTGAATTTTTATTAAAGCACGGAGCGGATGTAAACCGGTACGGGGAGACGGCTAAAACATTTTATTCAATAAAAGGAGAGTATTATGTCACACCGCTGCATGTAATAGTGGAACGGCAGGAATACGATTTTATAAAACTGCTGCTGGAATACGGCGCAGATGTAAATGCAAAAGCGCGTACAAATACGCCGGAGAGTGAAAGCGCGCCATATGAAGGCATGACGCCTTTAGGGTTATTGTCCTGGCCGGAATATGCCAGGGAGGATATACAGAAAAGATTCATGGAAACAGTTGTACTATTAGTGGAAAACGGCGCGAAAACGATGTGCATTTCCCAACAGATGCCAACCTTTTTTTTAACCCTGGTTCAGATAGGCGCAAGCTTTAATCAGAGTATTCTGAAGAAAATGGCATTGACGCTGATTGAGACCGTGTGTCAGAACGGAGAAGATATATATAGAACTTTTACCCGATGGGATGACAGGGGTAGATATAAAACAAAATTTGCCTGTAATACGGAAGAAGACGATTATGATTGGATAGAATATAACCATAAACAGCTGATAGCTGAATATGCATATAAGGATGTCATAGATATCTTTATAAAATATGGGCTGGATATTAACAGTAATTTTGGTTTGGGTAGGTCGCTTTTGCATCATTGCGCGCTAAATGGAGAGGATATGATTGAATTTCTTGTCAGCAGGGGCGCCGATGTCAATGCGAAGGATTTTAACGGCCAAACTCCGCTATTATATATTTTAAGTAAAGGCGGAGGAGCGGACAATCCCGATATTAAGGAAGATTATCTGGCAAAATATGTTATCGAGGCATATCATTGTCTGGTCAGACACGGGGCATATGAAACGGATATAGATAACAGCGGAAATACGGCGAGAGAGCTGCTGGAGCTTTGGAAAAAGCGTTCTGGAAGATATGAGGAGTATTGTGATAACCAAATCCAGGCAGATATTGAGGCGTATGAGAAAAAGATTAACAGCAAAAATTATGGCGCCATGGAAAGATTGATAGAACAATATGGGGACGATGAGGACGCGATGCAGTCGGACCCTGATTATTGGGATTACGTATATGGACTGACGGATGATGAATGAAATAAAATGATTTATTGTGATATTTGTTGTGAAATATAATAATAGAAAGAGGTAGAATAATATGCTTTTAGGCTCACATGTGGGAATGAACGGAAAAGAAATGTTTGCGGGTTCTGTGAAAGAGGCGCATTCGTATGGCGCCAATACATTCATGGTATATACTGGGGCGCCGCAAAATACAAGGCGCAAGAAAGTGTCTGAACTGAATATTGAAAAGGCCCATGAATTGATGAAAGAATATGGTATAGAAACCTTTGTGGTACATGCTCCCTATATTATTAACCTGGGTAATCCAATCAATGACGACACATATGGACTTGCTGTTGAATTCTTGGGCGTCGAGATTGAGAGAACTGCCGCGATGGGTAGCGGTACGCTTGTGCTTCACCCGGGTTCGCATGTCGGAGGCGGCGTAGACGAAGGTATAAAAAGAATTACGGACGGATTAAACAGCGTGCTTACGAGCGATACAACCGTTAACATCGCGCTTGAGACAATGGCGGGTAAGGGAAGCGAGATAGGCAGAAGCTTTGAGGAGCTTGCGCGTATATTTGACGGCGTTGTCCATAATGACAAGTTAAGGGTATGTTTTGACACATGCCATGTGAATGACGCGGGCTATGACATAGTAAATGACCTCGAAGGCGTTTTGGACGAATTTGACAGAATTATAGGGAAAGATAAGATTTCTGTTTTTCATATTAATGACAGTAAAAATGAACGCGGGGCCGCAAAGGACCGACATGAGAATATAGGGTTTGGCACGATTGGATTCGATACGCTTCTTAAGGTAATCAACCACAGCGATTTTGAAAATGTCCCTAAGATATTGGAGACGCCGTATGTTCCGTTGCCGGAGGACAAGAAGAAGACATTTCCGCCGTACCGGTATGAGATTGAGATGATAAAAAGCGGGGTATTTAATCCGGCTTTGAAGGATGAGATTGTTGCGGGGGCTTGAGGGTAAAAATTAAAAGAGGAGATGAGAGTATGTATAGTAGAATATTGATGACAACAGGGTATAATTTTGACGGGTATTCCATTAATAAATATCTTGGAGTTTTTTCAGGGGAATGTGCATTGGGAACGGGATTTCTTAGTTCGTTCGGGTCTGACATTTCAGATATATTAGGCAAAAACAGTAAGTCATATGCAGATAAATTAAGACAGGCTAAGGAGTATGCATTAGAACAACTTCAGGAACAGACCATTCAGGCGGGGGGAAATGCAATTCTTGGTCTCAGCATTAATTATACAATGTTTTCACGGGATATAATAGGTGTAATCGCGAATGGCACGGCAGTGAAAATTGATGAAACAGGCATTGAACAGAGCGATGACAGGGTTATTCCGATATTACTGTATAATAAAAACACTTCATTCAGGCCTATGACTTTCAGCGGACATATGGTTAAAAATCAATATGCTTTTTCTGTTAAACTATTTAATGGTTCGGAGGAATCAGTAACGAGTATTCTGGCGGATATAAAATTTGTTACGGTATTTGAAAAGGTTTATGAATTAACAGAAGTGCCTTTTACGAATTTCACGCTTATGAATAAGAGGAACTGGTTGAGCGGTTATACGACGCTTTCTCTTCCATGCGAGGATATTTCACTTCTAAAAAATGTAACTGTAATTACAAAAAAATATATACAGAATGATGTATTGGTTGATATTTCAGATTCCGATTTGGAACGGGAGATGGTATCCCAAGAATATAAATATGCTGATGCGCCGCCAATACCAATAGATGAATTGGAAGAATTGAACACGGCAAAGGAAATTTACACATATTTAATGGATTACATGGAAAGATACAACCAAAATGAACCTGATCTCATGGAGTGGTTAGAAAAGAACGTGGAGTTGGAACGTATTTACGGTTCTATGAAAAAAGATGCTGTTCAATATATAAAAGAATATTACAATTATAAGTAATGGAACGGTGACATCTGCGGTGATGATTGTCATCTCCCCCGTGCCCACATATAACAGTACGCCTGTGTTCTTGCGGCGAAATGCGACGTCGCAAGAAGCCTGCGGACTTCTTCTTTCGTATACCATCCGGCTTCAATCTCCTCGAAGGTTGAGGTGCTCGGCGCAAATGTGCCGGAGGCCGTTCCGACCACGCATATATTCTTCTCATTCGAGAAGCCGACCGCACTGTAGCTCTCATACATGACGTCTTCTATTGATACGAGCGTCAGACCGGTTTCCTCCATAAGTTCCCTTCGCGCGCTTTCCTCATACGTCTCGCCCTCGTCGATAAGACCGGCAGGAAAGTTGTACACATAATCGCCCACGGCCATTCTGAACTCGCGGTTTATAAGAATATGTTCTCCGGATTCGTCGTGTAGAATTAAAACGACTGCGTCGGTAGGGGTGTTGACAAGTTCTTCAAGAGTCGAAATGTTTTTTCTGCGGCTAATCATTTCATAGACTTTGATTTTGCTGTCTGACGTTTCATATGTCGCGTTATATCTGTTAATGAATTTTCCTTCATTCACTTTTTCAATTGAAATAAACTTCATGTTAATAATCCTTTCCATAAATATGATTAAGACCAAACGGCCGAACAACTCTCAATTAATATGTGGTGTATATACAAATCTGCTAAAAAACTTACATCTGCTTATGCTTAAAAATTCACATATTTAGAGGCGCACCGTCTGTTAAAATCATGTTCGAGACGGCTTGTACGCAAGTGTCTATGTCAATATTTTCATATAAAATATCTATTCCCTCTTTTTGAAGAAGCTCGTCGGAAAAGTCGATTTCATCCGCAAGAAAACGTCTGCATACTTCCGGGACGCTTGGAGCCTCCTGCTTTTTCTCACGCTTTAGCGAGCGTGCGATTCTCTCGAAATCGTCTACATAAATGTATATAGGCGTAACATTTTCTGCCCCATAGTATTCCCTGAGCTTTATATATGCTTCAAGCGTGCCAATAGTTAAGAATCTATCGCCGCCCTTAATGTTAATTCCGTCGTCAGCCGTAAAATAATGCCACTCGCCATGCACTGTGCGGTAACATCTGTGCTCGATAATTTTGCCTGCGGCCTCAAGCTCGTACATTGTATTCCTGCTGACAAAATGATAGTCGTTTCCGTCAAGCTCGCCCGAGCGGAGCGGGCGCGTCGTGTACGGCACAATTTTTTTTAATTTTAGTTTTGGTATGTCAAGAAGTTTTTTGAATATGGTGTCCTTCCCGCTTGCACTTTTCCCCATAAGTACGTACAGCATTCGTATTCTCCTTCTATAATATTCACATAATCACATAATATATTTTTAATCTTTGCAGGGGCGTTTGTCAAGAGCTCCGTGTTATTTAGAAGCAAGTGTCCTGCATATGGTGGCTTTGCATTTTTGTAATATGCTAAAATATAATAATGATTGTATATTTATTTCCAGCGGAAAAACCCGGCGCAGGTTGGTGTAATTTGACTAGTGTACTGACTGGATTATATATGGCGAAATTCCGCATAATATTCGTTCATCTGCAAGGCGGATTTTCGACGGCGTAGCGGTGGCTACGGCAGGAAAATTCAACGCAGCAGATGAGCAAATTCAATTAATTGAGAAATTGATTACATGAATTATTAGGAGCTTTCTATTTCACTAATACAGTATTTTTATACAATGTCATTATTTTTATAAAAATATTGTATTGACAAGATAATAAATGTAATGTAATATTAAATTATATTAGTTTTTGTTCAAAACATTATGTTTTCTTGTATATTTGAGATAGTAAGGAGAAAAGCATGGGAAAGAAAGAATTTGCTTTAAGCAAACGAGAGTTAGATGTTATGAATGTACTTTGGGCAGAGGGAAAACCATTGATTGCATCGGAGATTCCGAATCGGCGGCCGGAACTCAGTATTAATACAGTTCATTCTGTGTTAAAAAAGCTTCTTAAAAGAGGGTTTATAGAAGTGGCTCAAATTGTCCAAAGTGGAACCGTTCTCTCAAGAAGTTATACACCTATTATTTCGTCAGAAGAATATGCTGTGAGGTATATGACATCAGAGGTTTTTGCGTTCGATAAGCTTGCGTCAAAGGTAAGTTTTTTGAGTGCCTTATTTGATAGTTCCGAAAATGATGAGGAACTAATTCAAGAGTTGGAGAAGTTGATACAAGAAAAGAAGTCTTTGAAAGGAAAAAATGAAAAGAAATAATTTTTCAAGTTGTTTTATTTAGGTGCAGAGGTGATGGGTAGCGATATCTTAAAAAAAGCTTGTACCTAAAGAGAAGCGGAAGGGGAATTAAATTATGACTTTAACGCCAACTTCCTTGCTGTCCTGCTTAATAAATAGTGCTATGCTTGCGATTTTGTCATGGATTATTATGAAAAGTGATTTCACCTTGAGAATAGTAGGAAGATATATTTGTGTTTTATTGGCTTTGGCTGCAGGAAGAATGTTGATGCCGTTTGAATATAACTTTACTATTACGCTTTTTAGTAGGAATGTTTTGACGCGATTGAGAGATTTGATGGTTTATAGGGTGGGATTTGGAACACATGCAGTAACTATTGGCCGGATATTGTTGCTTATATGGATGGCCGGTGCGGTTAGTGGCGTTTTTTGGTATGCAGGGAAGTATATTTATTTTATGCATGTTATAAGAAAATGTCCTGGTTATTATAAGTGTAATGTAGATGCTGTTATTGGCAGGATAAACAGGAATTATAGAAAATCGAAAGAATTTGAAGTTCTGCTTGTGTCCGGCATTCAAACACCGGCAATTTTTGGGTTATTACATCCTAAGATATTGATGCCGGAGGTTGATTATTTGGAAAAGGAGATTTATTACATATTATGTCACGAGATGTTGCATTATTACCGGCATGATTTGATAGTGAAAGTCCTGTGCGAGCTTCTTTGTATTATATACTGGTGGAATCCGGTGGTTTTCTTGCTGAGAAAATTGCTTTCTAGGGTACTTGAGTTAAGGGTGGATTTTTTGTTGACCGTTGACTTTAGTAATGAGGAGAAGATAGATTATATGGAGTGTATTATAAAGTCGATGAAAGCGGGGGGACGGAAAAATACTAATTTGGTAATTCCGTTTGCTATATTAAAAAGAGGAATAATGAAACAAAGATTCAACTGCATATGGGAAAATCATTGGATTATAAAAGGAAAGAAAGGAATTTTGATTGTAATATCTTCTTGTTTGTTGTTTTTAATATCGGTTTCATTTGTTGTGGAGCCTTGGTATGAGGTGGATATACCAAACACATTTGATTGTCCTGGACAGGATGATTCATATTTGCTAGAAAAAGATGGCTACTATGAAATTTATGTTGAGAATGAAAAAGTGGGGGAGGTTTCAGAAATTACAGAACCGCTTATCGGACTTAAAATTTATAATAAGGAGAATTTTCCAAATGAAAAATAAAATGATCATTGTTGTGTTTTTTTCTATTGTATCATTTTCAGGCATACTGTTTGAATCGCCAAACAAAGTATAAGCAATGGCAAGTAATTCAGAGTCTGTAATGCCTATGGCAGACGGTTTGGTATGGAAGTATAAAACAGAAAATAGAATATTGTATAAGCGTCTATATAATACAAAAAGAATGGGTTGACAATTGGATGAGGCGCTAATCTTTTCTAATATTCTTTTAACTCTGTACTGATATTGGGGCTTGCAGGTTTCCGGGCGGGCATATCAATGTTTTTTTGAGATAATTAACCATTTTACGTGTTAAAAACATCTGAAGTAAATTACAGCGTAAATGATGAGGGGAATAAACATGTTAAAAGCACATTTGCTACGAATAATAAAAAACAGGTTATCTTTGTTATTTATAATATATATCATTGTGTTGCCTTCTCTTGAAATTCCATTGATTTATTATTTTCATATCAACGCCGGAGGTAACCCGCCTATGCCATATTGTGCATTTATCTTGGCGGGATATAGTGTATTTCAGATACCTCAGAAATTATTGGAGTGGTTTTTACCAATATATCTGTTGGTTATTGTGGCTGATAATGCAGCTACTGATTATAGAGTCGGTTATTTTAATGTTATGACAGTGAAGTGTGGTAAGAAAAGGTACTTTCTTGATAAATTACGAACTTCCTTTCTTGTATCATTTGGTGTTGTGTTAATTAGTTTATTTACGAATCTGTTACTTGTTAATATCGTGTTTAGGGGCGGAACAGAAGAAATTATGAGTATAGATCCTGCATGGCCTGACTTTACTAATTTATGTCTTCAGAATCCGATATTAACAGATATATTGTATTCTGTCTGGTTTTCGTTTATGGCGGGACTATGCGGAATGCTTGGGGCAGCGCTGACATTTTTCCTTAAGAATAGAAAGTTATCCTATATTGCATCATTTGGGCTGTGGATGATTCTTGTGGCACAGAAGAAATCACTGGCGCTTGTTTGGCAGCCATATACGGAATATCCATTCACTACATTGTTAGTGATTTCTGCTATATTCATTATTTTGTATATCGGTATGACTGCAATGATAGCGTTATATGAACTGGTATTAAAATCGGGGAAGGATATAGTGTGATGAAGAAAAAATGTATATCATTTTTTGGTTTGTTCATAAGTTTCACTGTAGTGTGGCTTGTCAGCAGGGCTAATTTTAATCCGGGAACCGTTGCAAGGCTTGATACAGACAGAATTATGGCACTGCACTGCTCTGGTTTTTTGTATCATTCCGTAAAAGCTGATTTTATTCTGTATGTGTTACCCTTTATAGTGTTTAAACGTTTATGCGGCGCATCCCGTGCAGAAATGTATGTCATAAGATATAAGGATAGATTTGGGTACTGGATGATTGCTGTCAGGGAAACTGTTGTTTCGGGAATATTTTGGATTGCGGCTTATGCATTAGTTGACGCTGCAATGTTAATGTGGAATTACAGTGTGGAAGACATTTTAAAAAGCGGATTATTGTCCGGATATGCGGTGTATTTACCGGCGCTGATTTTATATTACGTGGCATTAGGCTTAATATACGAACTGAGCCTGCTGTTTATGAGTCACATCAAGGCATTGATTCCAGTATTCATATGTTGTTTGCTGCTGGCCGGTTTTAATGTAATTATGGAGAACGGTCAGCTTAAGACGGAAATAGTCGGACTGCTGTATTATATGGATGTTGTAAGCAGGGGGGGTAATTT
>JAAVXK010000039.1 GCA_022790615.1 Lachnospiraceae bacterium | reverse complement strand
GGTATGGGAACGCTTCCATCCAGGGTATAATAGATATCCCCGCCTCTTGGAGCCGAAAGAGATAGCTGAAATTCACTGTCATAACAGCCTGACTCCTCAGAAAAAACAATCTGTTCATACGCCGCGGCATTTGATTTGTCACCAAATGCCGCAAGGGAAATTCCCCCGACTACAGCGAATATAACTGCAGATACAAAAAACATTACATGAAGTTTCCCAATAATTTTTCCCCGCATACGCATTCCTCCCAAAATCTTTAGAAAAATAAAATGTTTTATATTTTATATAATATAATAGATTGCATATATGCACAATAATAGTTTGATAAATTTTAAATAATATTTATCTGACACGACATACTCGTCCGCATGGCTTTATTTTTACTTTTAGGAGGAAAAAATACTGTCCTGCATATTTTATAGAAAAACATATAATATGCAGGACAGTATAGTATTCTGAATCGAATTATTAATATAGAATTATACCGGATATACCTTGTCAGTTTTATCTGCAAGCGTCGGGTCTACGCCGTTTTCCTGGGCGTCGCGGTATTCAAAGAACTCTGTAGCAACCTTTGGAAACAGAGCATATGAGAGTACATCCTCATCCTGACGTTTCCACTGCTTACATTTCTCCTCAAACTTTGCAAGGCTTGGCTCAAGGTCGTCGGCCGGTCTGTGTGTAATCGGAGCCGTATTGCCGAGCGCTTTCTTCTGAACCTCAGGGTTCATAGGCTTGACGGTCTGTCCGTACTTACCTGCAAGAAGATCCCTGCTCTCCTTCGTAAACTGCTTATATCTCTCACCGAGAACAACATTGAGAACCGCCTGCGTTCCTACAATCTGGCTTGACGGCGTAACAAGAGGCGGCTCGCCAAAGTCTTTACGCACTCTTGGCACTTCCCTCAAAACTTCGTCAAATTTGTCCTCCTGCTTCATCTCTGCAAGCTGTGAAACAAGATTACTTAACATTCCTCCCGGAACCTGATAACGAAGCGTGTTAATGTCAACTCCCATTACCTTCGTGCTGTAACGTCCGCTCTTTATCCACTCCTCGCGCATTGGCTTGAAGTGTTCTGCAATTTCTGCGAGAAGGTCCTGGTCGTAGCCGGGGTCAAACTTCGTACCCTCAAACGTCTTAGCCATAACCTCGGTCGCCGGCTGGCTTGTTCCCATGGAAAGCGGTGACATTGCAGTATCGACAACGTCGCATCCTGCCTCAACGGCTTTCATGTATGTCATTGCCGCAACACCCGACGTATAATGCGTGTGAAGCTGGATAGGAAGTTTTGTTCCCTCTTTGAGAGCTTTTACAAGCTTTTCAGCCTCATAAGGAACGAGCAGTCCCGCCATATCCTTGATACATATTGAATCAGCGCCCATCTCCTCAATCTGACGTGCAATGTTACGCCAGTAATCAAGCGTGTAAGCGTCTCCGAGCGTATAACAGAGAGCAACCTGGGCCTCTCCATGTCCCTCCTGCACTTTGAACTTATTCGTCGCGTTAACCGCGGTCTGTAAATTTCTTATATCATTCAGACAGTCAAATATACGTATTACGTCCATACCGTTTGATATTGACTTCTGGACAAAATACTCAACCACGTCGTCCGAGTAATGACTGTAACCAAGGATGTTCTGTCCCCTGAACAACATCTGCAGCTTTGTATTTTTAAATCCGGCCTTTAACTTACGAAGCCTCTCCCATGGGTCCTCTTTCAAGAACCTTAAGCATGCGTCGAATGTAGCGCCGCCCCAACACTCTACAGAGTGATATCCAACCTTATCCATTTTTTCAATAATCGGCAGCATCTGCTCTGTTGACATTCTGGTTGCAATCAGCGACTGATGTGCGTCCCTGAGTATTGTTTCAGTAAACTTTACCGGTCTTTTTGCATCGGCCATTATTCCTACCTCCTGTTAATAATCAATTTTACGATAACCTCCCAGACTTTGAGAAGTTTAATTTTACATATTATATACGAATCCTAACCCCGGCTTTACCACGGTTTTTATACTCCAAATATCGCCATAAACACGCCGGCAGCAACTGCCGTACCGATAACTCCGGCAACATTCGGTCCCATGGCATGCATAAGGAGATAATTTGTCGGGTCTGCCTCTGAACCTACTTTCTGTGAAACGCGGGCCGCCATCGGAACAGCCGACACGCCTGCAGAACCGATAAGAGGGTTCACCTTGCCCTTGGTCGCCCAGCACATAACTTTACCGAACAAAACTCCGGTCGCGGTACCAACCGCGAAAGCAACAAGTCCAAGAACCACGATTGCAATTGTCGTAGGCTTTAGGAAAGCCTCGGCGCTGGTTGTAGCTCCAACGGACGTACCGAGCAGAATAACTACTATATACATAAGCGCGTTTGAAGCTGTTTCCGTAAGCTGCTTTACAACCCCGCTTTCCCTGAAAAGGTTACCTAACATAAGCATACCGATAAGGGGCGCCGTCGTAGGAAGAATCATCACGACAACTATCGTAACTATAACAGGGAAAAGAATCTTTTCAAGCCTAGATACGGGCCTTAACTGTTCCATCTTAATCTTACGCTCTTTCTCCGTTGTAAGAAGCTTCATAATTGGCGGCTGTATAATAGGCACAAGCGACATGTACGAATACGCCGCGACGGCAATCGGTCCAAGAAGGGCCGTCTGTCCGAGCTTTCCCGCAAGAAAGATTGATGTAGGACCGTCGGCTCCACCGATAATGGATATAGCCGCAGCCGCCTTGTCGTTAAAATCAAGAACAGGAAACAAAGCGTTCATTCCTATCGCCATAAGATAAGCCGCAAATATACCGAACTGCGCCGCCGCCCCGAGAATAAAGCTCTTAGGGTTCGCTATAAGCGGACCAAAGTCCGTCATGGCTCCGACGCCAAGGAAAATAAGCGACGGAAGAATTGCCCACTCGTCAAGTCTGAAGAAGAAATGCAGCAATCCCTCGCCTTTTCCGTCGACACCCTCTGCCATTATGTCGGGATAAATGTTAACCAACAGCATACCAAACGCTATCGGTACTAAAAGAAGCGGTTCATATCCCTTTTTAATGGCCAGGAAAAGGAAAAGACATGCCACTGCAATCATCAGATAGTTTCCCCATCCAAGACTTAAGAAAGCCGTCTGATGAGCCAGATTGTTTAATGTATCTAATACATAATCCATGTAATATTACCTCCCGGTTTATTTTTTCAGCTATAATTAGTTGAGTGTAGCCAAAACGTCACCGGACTCTACCATAGCACCCTCGGCTACGTTAACGCTTGCAACAGTACCATCCTGTGGTGCGACAACTTCATTTTCCATCTTCATAGCTTCCAATATAAGCAGTACGTCGCCTTTCTTAACTGCCTGTCCTGCACTTGCCTTCACTGCCAGAATCTTACCAGGCATAGGCGCGTTAACCTTTACCGCACCCTGCGGTCCGGCAGGCGCTGCAGCTTTCGGAGCCGCCGGTGCAGCCTTCGGAGCCGAAGCCGCCGCTGCAGGAGCCGCGGAACCCTGTCCGCCTTCAACTGTTACATCATAAACATTTCCATTCACAGTAATTGTATAAGTCTTCATTAAAAAATCCTCCTTAAAAGAAAATCAATTCATATTATCTTATCATTTATATCAAGATTAAAATCTCTTTTTAATAGAACGGACAATAAGGCCGTCTGCCGGAACGAACTCTCCCTCGGCTTCTTCCTCGTAAGCCGCAATTGCAGCCGATATTACAGCTATTATTTCATCATCCGAAGCTGCCGCCTCCTGTGGCGCCTGCGGGGCAGGCTGTACCTGTGGAACGATCTCAGGTTTAACTTTTTCTGTCTTTTCATTCTTTTTACCTGACAATGAGAACAGACCGAACAGAGATATAATAAATATTATAAATATAAGTACACAAAAGACTGTTCCCATACCCATAAGCGTATTCAGTCCCGCCTTTGCAACAACCTCTCCCGGCGTACTCTCAACTTCCACCGTCCATGCAATCGTAAAATCCTTAAGGTTATGGGTGAAAGTAAATTTTACGTCCCTGTTCTTGCACAACGCCTTACGCGTAATCGTTACCGTATCTTCCGTTGACGTGCACTCTGCATCCTCGTATTTTTCAAATGCGCCTGCTTTTTCAAAAAGCTCTGAATAATCGTCTGCTTCAAAATTATAAGTGACAGAAAGACCATTGGAAATATACTGTGAATCAAAATCCTGTACAGAACTGAAATCACCTGAAAACCAACCTTCAATCCAAGGGTCCGTATAGAACGCAAAATCATCAGCAGAATACTGACTTTCAGCGCCATTCTGTGAGGCCGCCGATGCGGCAGTCCCCGTCACCTGTACTGAAAATAACAGACTCAAGCAGGCAATGATTGAAAGAAACGAAACTAATCTCTTTTTCATAATGCCTCTCCTTAAATTTTAATATAACATCTCAAACGCATAAACAAGCTGCTTACGTACTGACTCGGCAGCAATAACAGCGTCTACGTATCCTCTTGAAGCCGCAGTCTCCGGACTTGACTGGAGTTTTGCATACTCTGCTGCCTTTTCATCAATAAACGCAGGCTTGTCCTTGGCGTCGTTAATCTCGTCCGCATACATAATCTGCGCCGCAGCCTTCGCATTCATCATTCCAATCTCGGCCGAATCAAGCGCGAATACCATGTCCGCACCGATATGTTTTGAGTTCATTGTCACATAAGCGCTTCCATAAGCTTTGCCCGTAATGAGATTCACCTTCGGAACCTCCGCACATGCAAACGCAGCCGTAAGCCTTGCCGCCGCAGACGCAACCGTTCTCTCTTCTTCCATTGTTGCCGCATAGCCGGTTACGTTAGTAAGAGTAAGGATAGGAATTCCAAACGCCTCGCAGAAGCACACCAGTTCTTCCGCTTTGGCACATCCCGCCGTAGTAAGAACCGTACCGCTGTTGGCAATCGCTCCGATAGTAATTCCGTTAAGGCTTATGAATCCTGTAACCATATCTGTCGCATAACCCGCTTTCACCTCGACAAATTTGCCGGCATCCGATATAGCAGCAAGCGCCTTAGCAGGCTCTGCAATATCCGCCGCAAATTCAGGAACCAGGCGGTTAAGGTCGTCGTCGCATTCACACACGCCCATATCCTCGCAGTTAGACGGAAGCATACAAACGAAATCGCGCACCGCCAAAAGAAGCTCCGCCTCTCCCTCGCACACAAAATCAACGGTATTGGACCCACTCTGAAAATCAGAGGAGCTTGTATCACATTTTTCCACATAATTCCCTGCGATAACATTCGGTGAATTGACAAAAAGCTTTGCACTCTTCTCCATAAATGTAAAATCACTCAGAGCAGAAACCACAGAAACTCCTCCGCCGCAGTTCCCAAGCACTGCGCAAATCTGTGGGATTAATCCTGAAGCCTCAGCCTGCTTTTTGTATATGTTTCCAAAACCAGCCAAAGCATCAACGGCCTCCTGAAGCCTTATACCCGCACAGTCAATAAGACCTATAACAGGCGCTCCGGCCTTAATAGCCATATCATACATCCTACAAATCTTACCGGCATGCATCTCGCCAAGGGAACCACCCATAGCCGCAGCATCCTGACTGTAAACATATACAATACTGCCGTCAATCAAGCCGTATCCGGTTATAACACCATCACCCGGAACTGACTTTTCCTGCATATTGAAATCGGTATTTCTC
>JAAVXK010000018.1 GCA_022790615.1 Lachnospiraceae bacterium | reverse complement strand
GTCATGCCCCGTAGCTTGCTGCGGGGTATTTGACTATATGTAGACGGGGAGGACGGCAAATGGCTTTGCAATGCGATATGTGTTCGAATTATATATATGACGAGACGGAGGATTACTACTACTGTAATGTAAACCTTGACGAGGACGATATGTACAGGTTTATGAAAGGAACTGTTGACAGCTGTTCTTTTTTTTGCGCGGACGACGAGTACAGGCTAGCGAGAAAGCAGTAAAAAGGGCTGTCCGTATTCATTACGGGCATGCCTGCGTTTTAATTGCAGACAGTTGCCCGGGGCCTGTGTAAAACATAAAATTTAAGAGATTGCCACGGTAATACCTCAATGTATGTTGACATAAGTTTGCAGGATTGTTAAAATAAATTTATCAATTATACGGATATGGAGGAAAAGCAGAGATGTACAGTTGTAATCTTCATATATTTTTGACCGGACGTTCGTGTAATGCGTTTGAGGTTATGAAAGGAATGCCTTCGCTCGAACACTTCTCACATGTGTTTTCTGAGAGTGAAAAAGCTGAAGATACGTTAGTGTCTGAAGCGGATGTGATTGTGGCAAATCTGTCGGATATGGATAGTGAGAGTATTATGAAAGATTTGTCCGCATACAAGGGCAGTGGGGCGCAGGTTATATTGATGGCGGATAAAAGTCAAATGCAGACGCTTACAAAAGAGCGGGCATTAGACGATATCGCTGACGTCTGGATGAATCCAATGACGGATGAAGAAGTACATTTCCGTTTTTTCAGGTGGCAGCAGGCTTATAAGATGAGCAAGGACTTATGGCAGACCAGCCATTACCTTGAGGCTACAATTAATAATGTTCCTAATCTGATATGGTATAAGGACAAGAACGGAATACATAAGAAAGTGAATGACAGTTTCTGCAAAACTGTTAATAAGACAAAAGAACAGGTTGAGGGACGCGGGCACGCTTACATATGGGATGTTGAGCAGGATGACCCCGCCTGTATAGAATCTGAGAACAAGGTCATGAGCCAGAAAAAGACATTCATATCTGAGGAAATTATTGAGACCGGCGACGGTATGAGGACGCTTACTACATACAAATCTCCCCTGTATGATGTTGACGGGAGCGTTATGGGAACCGTTGGTGTGGCTATTGATGTTACGCAGGAACGTGCTTATGAACAGGAGATAATCAAAAAAAACCAGACGCTGGAGACCATATTTACGACTATAGACTGCGGTGTAATAAGGCATACGGCGGACGGTTCGCATATTCGCAGTATTAATAATGCCGCGCTTAAGATTTTAGGATACGAGACGCAGGATGACTTGATGAAGGATGGGTTTAACCTCATTGCGGCATCCGTGTTGGATGAGGACAAGGAAAGTCTTTTAGAGAGTATTAATACTCTGCAGACGGTAGGTGACAGCGTGAGCGTTGAGTACCGTGTGCGTCATAAAAACGGTGATATTCTTCATGTTATGGGTAATATTAAGTTATTTGACGAGAACGGCGAACGCATTTACCAGCGTTTTCTTTTGGATTGTACCGCTCAAAAACTTCAGGAAAAGGAAAATGAGAGACGGCAGATGGAGCTGATTCAGGCGCTATGTATAGACTTTAATCTTGTCTGTTTCATAGACCCGCAGCAGGGTACCGTGACTCCAATCCGGAATGACGGAAGAGGGTTTTCATACATTTTCGGGCAGAAAATATTACTCGAGGAAGTTATGGGAAAGTACATACAGGAATGTGTTCATGAGGATGACAGGGAAATGCTGCGCAAAGCCATTAGCCTTGACAACCTGAAAGAAGAACTGAAGAAGAAGAATCTATTTTATGTGAATTACCGCAAATGTGTAGGCGATGAAATTGTATATTTCCAGATTAAGGCCGTGGGTGCAGGAAACGGTGAAGGCGGTCTGGGTATAGTACTGGGATTCAGGAGCGTTGATGGTGAGATACGAAGGGAGATGGAACAAAATACACTGCTTGAGGCGGCGTTGTCACAGGCGAACAGGGCAAGTAAGGCAAAGAGTGTATTTTTATCCAATATGTCCCATGATATACGTACGCCGATGAATGCGATAGTCGGATTTACGAATCTTGCCATTACGCATATTGAAAAAAAAGAGCAGGTGATGGAATATCTAAAGAAGATTATGACGTCCGGCAATCATCTGCTTAGCCTTATTAACGATATATTGGATATGAGCCATATTGAAAGCGGTAAGATTCATCTGGAAGAAAAACCGTGCGCTCTGCCGGATATTTTACATGGGCTTAGAAATATTCTGCAGTCGGATATCCATGCGAAGCAGCTGGAGCTTCATATAGATACGGTGGATGTACTGGACGAGGATATCTATTGTGATAAGCTTCGACTAAATCAGGTTCTCCTCAACCTGCTCAGTAATTCCGTAAAGTATACCAGCGCCGGCGGCACTATTAGTATGCGTATTACGGAAAAAGCGGGTGCGCCGGATGGTTTTGCAAATTATGAATTCATAATCAAAGATAACGGCATTGGAATGAGCCGTGAATTTGTGGAACATATTTTTGAGCCGTTTGAAAGAGAGAAAAATTCCACTATCAGCGGTATTCAGGGAACCGGTCTCGGAATGGCGATTACAAAAAATATCGTTGACATGATGAACGGAACAATTGAAGTTAAGAGCGAGCAGGGAGTAGGTACTGAATTTAAGGTTTCCTTTACATTCCGTCTGCACTCTAATACGAAAGAGCCGGTTAACATACCGGAGCTTAAGAACTGCAGGGCTTTGGTAGTGGATGATGATTTCAATACATGCGACAGTGTTTCTTATATGCTCGGGCAGCTGGGTATGCGCGGGGAGTGGACGCTGTCAGGAAAGGAGGCGGTTCTTCGTACCCATCAGGCAATAATGCGTAGTGATGATTACTCCGTATATATTGTCGACTGGCTGTTGCCGGATATGAACGGAGTTGAGGTGGCCAGAAGAATTCGCAAGGAGACAGGACAGAATGTTCCGATAATTGTTCTGACCGCATACGACTGGTCTGACATCGAGTCGGAGGCCAGGGAGGCTGGAGTTACGGCATTTTGCAGCAAACCGCTGTTTTTGTCGGAACTGAGAACGTGTCTTAACTCTGTAATTCGTCCGGACGAGGAGGCAAAAGAGACAGATTCCGAAAAAGTTACCGAGCGCCGTTGTGCGGGTCGTATCCTGCTTGTAGAAGATGTTGAACTGAATCAGGAGATTGCTGAAGTGATTTTGGCTGACGCAGGATTTACGACGGAGGTTGCGGAAAACGGTCAGGTTGCCGTCGATATGGTGAAACAGTCGGAACCGGGATATTACCAGCTTGTATTGATGGATATCCAGATGCCCGTTATGAGCGGTTACGAGGCGACGGAGGAGATCAGGCGGCTTGAGAACAGGCAGCTTGCTTCCATACCGATTATAGCCATGACTGCAAATGCATTTGAGGAAGATAAGCAGGCGGCTTTGAACTGTGGAATGAACGCCCATATTTCAAAACCGATCGATATTGATAATTTACTGAAGACTTTGGATAGGATATTGTCGTAATATTATATAATGTTCCACCGTCAGGTAAATGAATGCAGACATTATATTACCTGACGGTGGGAGTTATTGTTTTATGGAAATTATTGTTATTATAATAAAATTTTTATTAACTGTTGAAAAAGAAAATGCAATCTGCTATAATCTTATTTTGTAAATATTACTATTAATTCATTTTTTTGGAGGTAAATAAAATGGGTAAGAACATTGTCGTTGGACAGTCAGGCGGACCTACAGCCGTAATCAATTCATCGGTTGCAGGAGTGTATGCTCAGGCGAAGAAACTTGGAATTGACAAAGTATACGGAATGGTTCATGGTATTGAAGGATTTCTTGATGATAAGATTTGTGATTTGGATGATTATCTTGCAAGTCCGACGGGAGTTGAGATGCTTAAGAGAACTCCGTCAGCTTTTCTGGGTTCATGCCGTTTCAAGATGCCTAAGATTGAGGGACATGAGGATGTATATGAGAAAGTATTTGAGATAATGGAGAAACATGACATTGACTATCTTTTCTACTGTGGTGGAAATGATTCAATGGATACTGTCAAGATGCTTTCAGATTATGCGGCTGCTCATGGAAAGAGCCAGAGATTCGTAGGCGTACCAAAGACAGTTGACAATGACCTTCCTATTACGGACCACTGTCCGGGATATGCTTCGGCTGCAAAATATATTGCGACGTCTATGAAAGAGATTATCCGTGACAACTCATCTTTCGGAGTTAAGAAACCGACCGTTGTAATCGTAGAGATAATGGGACGTAATGCCGGATGGCTTACGGCTGCCGCCGCTCTTTCAAAGACAGCTGACTGCGAGGGACCGGATGCAATCTATCTTCCGGAAAAAGTATTTGATATAGATAAGTTTGTAGATAAGGTTAAAGAGCTTGCAAAGACGAAGTCTTCCATTGTAATTGCCGTTTCCGAGGGCGTTAAGCTTGCTGATGGACGTTATGTCTGCGAGGTTGGAAGGGAAGTTGCCGTTGATGCGTTCGGACACAAGCAGATGTCAGGAACGGCGGCAAAGCTTGCTGATACAGTTGCGGCAGAGACAGGCCTTAAAACGCGTGCAATTGAGTTTTCAACGCTTCAGAGAGCCGCAACGCATATTGCTTCGCTTACTGATATCAATGAGGCGTTTGAGGTTGGATGCGCCGCTGTCAAGGCTGCGGACGCAGGACAGACTGCAATGATGATTACGCTTGACAGAAATGGTGACGAGCCGTATCAGTGTGGTACAAGCGCTCACGATATACACGACATTGCCAATGTGGAGAGAAAAGTTCCTGACGAGTGGATTACCGAGGACGGCAGCAATATATCAGATGCATTTATTAAGTATGCAAGACCGCTCATAATGGGTGAGCTTACGCCTCTTTATGTTGACGGACTTCCGGCACATCTTGTAAGAAAATAATTGCTGTATTCATGTGATTAAAATCATGCATGTGGGAAAAAATAATTAATATATGTAAAAAAGCAGATGAATGAAAACAAAATAAAGAAACATAAATGCAGTTAAAAAGCATAAATGTGAGTAAAAAATATGTAAAGGAGATAATAATATGGCATTAGTAACAACAACAGAAATGTTTAAGAAGGCTTACAATGGCGGATATGCCGTTGGCGCTTTTAATGTTAACAACATGGAAATAGTACAGGGTATAACAGAGGCGGCAGGAGAGCTTAAGAGCCCGGTTATCCTTCAGGTATCAAAGGGAGCGCGCGCTTATGCAAACCACACATACCTTGTTAAGCTGGTAGAAGCTGCAATAGCCGAAAATCCTGAGATTCCTATCGCGCTTCACTTAGACCACGGCGATTCTTTTGAGCTCTGCAAGAGCTGTATTGACGGTGGCTTCACATCCGTTATGATTGACGCTTCATCAAAGTCCTTTGAGGACAATATTGCACTCACGAAGCAGGTTGTTGAGTATGCTCACGACAAAGGAGTCGTTGTAGAGGCAGAGCTTGGAACGCTTGCAGGTGTTGAGGACGAGGTAGTTGTAGAGGCAGGCAACGAGATGTTTACACGTCCGGAAGAGGTTGAGGAGTTCGTTGATAAGACAGGTTGTGATTCCCTTGCAATTGCTATCGGAACATCGCATGGCGCTTATAAGTTTAAGCCGGGTACAGATCCGAAATTA
The DNA here is from genome assembly GCA_022790615.1 of Lachnospiraceae bacterium. GTDB lineage: Bacteria > Bacillota > Clostridia > Lachnospirales > Lachnospiraceae > V9D3004. Next base: position 1,351 of record JAAVXK010000018.1, on the reverse strand, counting down.
CGTTTTGACGTACTTGAGGAGTGTACAAAGCGTCTTCCTGGCTTCCCTATCGTTCTTCATGGATCATCTTCTGTTCCACAGGAATTTGTTAAGATGATTAATGACAACGGCGGAAATATGCCGGGTGCAATCGGAATTCCTGAGGACCAGCTTCGTCACGCAGCTGAGCTGTCGGTATGTAAGATTAACATTGACTCAGATATCCGACTTGCTATGACAGGCGTTATCCGTAAGTATTTCATGGAGCATCCGGATCACTTTGACCCTCGTCAGTATCTCAAACCTGCACGTCAGGCTGTCAAGGATATGGTTTCTCATAAGATTAAAAATGTTCTTGGAAGTGACGGAAAGGCTTGATTGCCGGATTAATTTTATAATGGTATGTATAAGTGTGTATGATTCTTATGAGTTGTACACACTTTTTTGACAAAGTAACTTCGTAAATTGCTTCTTCCTCATGTTTGGCGGGTCAAAAAGTCAATATCGCTTTCGTGCAAGCACGAGCGATATTGACCTTTTGACCCTTGGTATCATATATTAAATAATAATATTAATATTGGGATTTGATTTTGTTATGCAGATATATGTTGTTGAGCCGGGGGACACGATTGACTCTATTGCGGCAAGATTTTCGGTTACTGTCGGGGAGATTTCATACGTGAACCAGATTCCGGCGCCGTATTCGCTTGCTGTAGGGCAGGCGGTACTTGTACAGACGGAGGACGTGTCGGCTGACAGGGCCCGGTATTCAAAAGGGTACGCGTATCCGTTTATCAGCAGATGGGTACTTTCACAGACGCTTCCTTATTTATCGAGCCTGCTTATATTTTCTTATGGTTTTACTACAGACGGGCAGATAGTATATCCGGTCGGTGATGACGAATGGATGATAGCGATGGCGAATGATTACGGGGTCAATCCCGTACTTGTCCTCACACCTATAGGTGAGGACGGAACATTTGATAATAACCGGATTCATGCCATGCTTTCTGATATTGATGCAAGAGACCGGCTGATTGGTGAGATTACTGACGTTGTGAACGCCAAAGGTTACAGGGGAGTCGACGTTGATTTTGAATATATTCTGCGGGAGGACAGAGACAGCTTTACGGAGTTTGTGGCAGTGCTTACGCAGACGATGAACAGCATCGGGCTTGAGGTGAGCGTATGTCTTGCTCCAAAAACTTCAGCGGGCCAGCCCGGACTCCTGTATGAAGGAAAGGATTACAGGGGGCTCGGCGAGGCGGCAAATGAGGTGCTGCTTATGACATATGAATGGGGATATACTTACGGGCCGCCTATGGCCGTAGCGCCGCTTAACAAAGTGCGTCAGGTTGTGGAGTATGCCCTT
>JAAVXK010000023.1 GCA_022790615.1 Lachnospiraceae bacterium | reverse complement strand
TCTATTCTTTGTGGTTTGAATTTTGTTTTTGTACTTGTATGTTATGTAAAATGCGACAAGGACGCTACTATAACGCTTAGAAGCCGTAACAGCGGAAACGGCGGATTCTCGTTCCCGTCGCAGGTCGGAAACACTATAGATGTAAAAGCAGGTACGTGGACGGAATATAATTCTGTATACTCGTCGCCTGATATAGTCAACAAAGGCCTTATGATATACTGGGATGCGTCTAATACGGCAGATTTGTATATTGATTCGCTTGTTATCAAGGAGACAAAGGGTCTTGACAGTACATTTAAAGATACTTTTTCTGAAATATTTGGCAATATAGGAACATGCAACAAATATTCGGAGATGAGGGAGAACAAGCTGTTTACAACATCGCTCTACAACAGCGTAACGATGGAAAATGAGATGAAGCCGCAGTATATTCTTGGTAAAGCCAATGTTTCTTATAATGTTCCGGAAGGGTATGTTGTTCCCGAAAGTTATAAGGACAGTTTATATCTTGAGTTTAACTTCAATGAGCTTGACAATGTTATAAATACGGCATACGAATATGGTCTGCGAATCCGTTTTCATGTCCTTGTATGGCACTCCCAGACACAGTCGTTTTTCTTCAGACAGGGTTACAATGAGGAGAGGGCATATGTAACAAGCAGTGTGATGGACGGAAGACTTGAGTATTATATTACTAACATTATGAAGCACATTTATGAGACAGAGCATGGTAAGGACGTAGTATACGCATGGGATGTGGTCAATGAATATTTCCACAACTATGACAAAGGCAATAAGTCACAGTGGAATGCGGTGTATTATCCTTCTGAGAAATCGGAATCTGACAGGACCAAAAAGCCGGTTTATGCTAAAACCGCTTTTACGGCTGCACACAGGGTGTTAGAGGAATACGGGCTTCAGGACAAGGTTAGTCTGTTTTACAATGATTACAACACGTATGAGGTTGCGGATGATATTATCGAGATGATTAATTATATCAACGAGGACGGAAAGGTGTGCGACGGAGTAGGTATGCAGTCGCATCTTGATGTGAAATATCCGACTCCTGACAGTATTGCCGCAACAATTGACAAATTTGCAAAAGAGGGATATGAGATACAGATTACCGAACTCGACGTGACGGATTATGATAATTCCGGCAGGCAGGCGTCATATTATGCTGATTTAATTAAGATGCTTGTATCGAAAAAGAAGGCGGGAATCAATATTACGGGATTAACTTTCTGGGGACTCAGTGATTCCACTTCTTGGAGATGGGATGGAAAACCGCTGTTGTTCAGTGCGCTGTTCTGTCCGAAGGATGCTTTTTACAAAGTTATTGAAGCGGCGCAAAGCGCGTGGAAATAAAAATAAAATTATTAAACTAAAAGGGGGATATTTCTCATGTATTTAAAAAATGCCAAAAGAGTTTTATGTTTTTTGCTGGCAGCTGCATTGACAGCCGGAACAGTATGCAACGGCGATATGGCGGCGGCTGCAAAAAAGGCATCTCTTAAGACTAAAAATATAAATGTAAAGGTTGGGGAAAGCAAGAAAATTACAATTAAAAACAAAAATTCCAAAAGAACTTATACATTTACGAGCAGCAAAAAGAAAGTTGCAAAGGTAACGAAAAAGGGAAAGGTTACGGGAGTTAAGCCGGGTAAGGCCAATATTACCGTAAAAGAAACTTATAAAAAGAAGGGAAAGAAGAGTACAAGAAAGTTGGGGGTATGTAAAGTTGTGGTTAAAAAGAATTCGGTGCCGAATCTAGTACCGCCTACTCCGGCGCCGACACAAAATCATGTAACTGCCACGCCAGTGCCAACGCCAACGCCGGTACCTCCTGTTGTTACACAGGCGCCTACCGATACGCCGCCTGTCAATGTTAAGCCTACGGTTATTCCTGCATATGAAAAGAAGGTATACGACATGGGACAGTCGGGCAAAGAGTATAACGGAGAAGCGTATTTTGAACTTGGAGACGCTATGTTATACGGTGGAATATGCGAGGTGACGGTTAAGGTAAAACAGAACAGCGGCTCTGATAAGAAATTTACAGTTGGATACGAGGGTGAATATCTTTATTTCGAGGTTAACGGCGCATATATTAATCAGGGCTCGAAGCGCCAGGAAACATGCAGCGCTTCCGAGGAGTTCACTGCGGGCAGCGGCGCTGCAACGGAACAGACTATAAAATTCAGCGCGGTTCCGAAATATTCGAATGATTTCAATATTAGAATTACTTGTGAAGGTAATTCACCGTTTGTTATTGAGAGTATGACGGTTAATACGAATCCTTGCGAGTCAGCGGCTTATTCGGATATGGTTGACAATTCGCTTCTTGCAAACGGAAATAACGCAAGAATTAAGAAAGCGATTGAAAAGGCAAGGGCAGGCGAGGATGTAACGATTGCATATTTGGGAGGTTCAATCACGGAAGGATTTGCGGCATCCGAGACGAAGAATTCAGACTGCTACGCAGAGACCTCTTACAATCAGTTTAAGAAAGTATTCGGAAAAGGCGACGGCGAAAATGTTCACTTTATTAATGCCGGCATGAGCGGTACGTCATCCGCGCTTGGAATCATTCGTTACCAGCGGGATGTGCTTGACCATGTCGAGTATGGCGAGGTTCCGGATATTCTGTTCATTGATTTTGCGGTAAATGACGGCAATGACGCTGAGACATATGAGGCAATAATAAGAACGGCGCTTTCGCAGGGAACAGCCGTAGTGCTTATGTTCGTACTCTACACCGGGGGATGCGCCCATGAAAATGATTACTCAAAAATCGGAGAAATATATGACCTCTATATGGTAAGCCCCGGACAGGGACAGAGGAAGGCGTGCACGGATAAGAAGGCATTTGACGACTGGTTCTATTGGCTTGAGAATGGCAGTTACGGACATCCTGATGTCGGTGGCCACAGATATATGGCGGACTGCATTATGAATATGTTTAATATAATTGACAAAGAGGGCGTGGAGACCGATAACATTGACGATGTTATGGGAGTGACTCCGTCGAATGGCAGAAGCGATTATTTCATGGGAATGAAGACGCTCGAATCGAATACCGATATACTTAAGACAGATGCGGTAAGCGAGCTCAATCCGGGAGGATTTGGAGGAAAAGACAAGGGACAGCCTACGCTTCAGTATATTAAGGACGGAGTTGAGAAGATGGTCTGGTTCCCGAACGAATGGGCTCACACATCTTCCTCAGGAAACGACAGCTTCACGATGAAAATAAACTGCGGCAGCCTTCTTATTGCATATAAGCAGGCGGGCAGCGGATTCGGCAAGGCCGAGGTATACGTTGACGGAAAGCTTTCAAAGACGCTTAGTCAGGTGTCGGGAGGATGGAATAACGCTGTTATAGAAAAAGTACTTGTGTCCGGCTCCGCGTCAGAGCATGACATTGAGATTAAGATGGCGCCGGGAGATGAAAGTAAGCCGTTTACAATCTATGCCATAGGTTACACGAAGTAATACAAAGCAATGATTATCGGTCTTGGCGCTTCGTATGACAGCGCCAGGGCCGCTAAAAAGGCTGCGCTTAAGGCTAAGTCGATGCATCTGACTGTTGGAGAGTCGAAAAAAATTAAACTAAAGAATAATAAGGCAAAATATACATTTACCAGCAGCGCTAAGAAGATCGCGAAAGTAAATAAAAAAGGTAAGGTTACCGCCGTCAAAAAGGGACAGGCGAAAATAACCGTGAAGGAAGTAATTAAAAAAGGCAAGAAAAACGGACAAGGAAAGTTGGAGGGACCTACCATGGAACCGGCATACGGCGTATATTCGTTTGATAATTTTAAGCTTGACGGTACATACAGTATCAATATGGATAATCTCATAAAATATGGGGCTGTATGCGATGTGAGCGTTAAGCTCAGACAGGATGGCGGAAGTGATAAGGAAGTGTCCGTAAGTTATTCTGGCAATAAGTATGGCAAAGGTAACAAGGCTGAGCCGTTTGAGGGCATGACGGATACTTTTATGGTTCCATCGGGACAGGATACCGGGCATACATTCAAATTAAATGTGGATAAGTATATGGGTGAATGTGAAATCGTATTTCGCTCAGAGTCCGGAACGGATATAGCTGTGTTATCGGTATCAATATCAACGCAGCCGTTTGAGGGCGCGGATTACGGTAAAATGCTTGATGATTCGTTTATAAGTGCAGGAAACAGCGAACGTATGCAGAAAGTGATTCATAAAGCGCGTTCGGGAGCGGATGTGACCCTTGCATATCTTGGTGGTTCCATTACCGAGGGATGCGCGGCGACAGATGTTCTTGTGAATGCAGACTGTTATGCAGAGACGTCGTACAATGCATTCAGAATGAAATACGGGTATGGTGACGGAAGCAACATTCATTTTATAAACGCCGGTATGAGCGGCACGCCGTCGTCGCTTGGCGTAATCAGATATCAGAATGATATCCTTAACGAAATGGAATGTATGGGGTACGGAAAATATCCTGATATTTTATTTGTTGAGTTTGTAGTGAATGACAGCGGTGAGTGCACGAACGGTGAGGGAATGGAGAGTATTATCAGACAGGCGCTCGAACAGGGAACCGCGGTGTTCCTGGTGTTTGCCCATACGGTTAATTTTGACACCGGCAAGCAGAATTATTATATTCCTTTGGGTGAACTATATGACCTCCCGATGGTCAGTGTAAAAAACAGTATAAGCGGATATATTGACAATGTGGATACAAAGGGATGCGATGTTTCCAAATGGTTTTTCTGGCATGACACGCTTCATCCGGACGTTCCGGGCCACAGGCTGATGGCGGATATGATTATGAATGCCATCGACAGGGCGGCTGAGAGTGAAACGGTTCCTGACCCCATAACTGATATAGACAGTGTTAAACCCAAGTACGGAAGCGCCTTTACCGGAATGAGGCTTCTTGACTCAAATGTAGACCCTGACAAGGTTGAAGCCATCGTATCGCTTGATGTAGGCAGTTTTGGAGATGTAGATACCAACCAGAACAGATTCCAGTATAAAAAGGGTGGAAAGGATGGCGTTCAGTGGTTTCCGAACTGTTGGATGCACCAGTCCGGCACGGACAGTCTTAAGGCAACTGTTAAATGCAGTAACATGATGATAGCGTATAAGCTTGCCAACGACCAAGCCTTTGGTAAGGCGGAGTTATATGTAGACGGTGTGCTTAAAGAGACAATGAACGGCTACAAAAATGACGGCTGGAATAATGCGACGGTTAGTATCGTATTTAAGGATGATGAAATAGCGACGCATGATTTTGAAATTCGGATGGCCGACGGCAATGAGAATAAGAAATTTACAATCTATGCAATAGGTTATACAAATACGGATGATTATAAAGAGTCGCTCAAATAGAAGTTAATAATGTCTGGTTTACTAAACCAGATTTATAAAGGGACTGTCTTGCGGCAGCCCCTTTATCTGTAAGGAGGATATATTATGGCGGATTATTCACAGGTTGAAGGAATGCAGTATCATATTCAGTGCAGGAAAGGTGATGTTGGCAGGTACGTAATTTTAACGGGCGACCCGAAAAGATGTGCGGGTATCGCGGCGCATTTCGAGAATGCGAAGCTTGTTGCGGACAGCAGGGAATATGTTACATATACGGGAGCACTTGACGGAACTTTGATAAGCGTTACGTCAACGGGAATCGGGGGCCCCTCGGCTTCAATAGCGATTGAAGAGCTTGTAAAGTGCGGCGCCGATACGTTTATCAGGGTCGGCACGTGCGGCGGAATGGATATAAAAGTGAAAGGCGGGGATATTGTAATTGCAAGCGGCGCTATAAGGATGGAAGGGACTACTAAGGAATATGCGCCGATTGAATTTCCGGCAGTGGCGGACTATGGTATTGTGAATGCATTGGGAGCCGCAGCAAAGAAACTCGGTTATAATTATCATGTGGGCGTATGTCAGAGCAAGGACTCGTTTTACGGACAGCATAATCCGGAAATAATGCCCGTATCATATGAACTTCAGGGCAAATGGGATGCGTGGTGCCGTATGGGATGTCTTGCTTCGGAGATGGAGACTGCCGCGCTATTTATCGTAGGCAGCTTTTTAAGGGCGCGGGTTGGCTCCGTTCTTCTTGCGCTTGCGAATCAGGAGCGGGAGAAAGCCGGTCTTGACAATGTTCAGTTCCATGATACATCAAGAGTTATTGAGACTGCGGTGGAGGCGATGAGAATTATCATTGAAAAGGATGTTCCTATTTGATATGCGGCGAAGCTTATCGCCGGTGCGGCGGAGTATAAGAGTATTATATATTATAATGATTTCAGGGAAAGGCGGTTCTTATGAATATAAATGATGACGTTGTTAAGGAGTTGGTTTCTAAGGCAATTGATGCCAGAGAACATGCATATGCGCCTTATTCGGAATTTCTTGTAGGGTGTGCGGCGCTTGGGAGTGACGGTAAGATATATACGGGCTGTAATATAGAAAACGTATCCTATTCCGCTACAAACTGCGCTGAGCGTACCGCGATATTCAAAGGGGTAAGCGCCGGGTGTCTGTCATTTGAGGCGATTGCGATAATGGGGGCCAGAAAAGAAGAAAAGCCGGGTTTATGCTATCCATGCGGAGTATGCAGGCAGGTTTTGGCGGAATTTTCCGCCGATGAGGGTTTAAAGATTATAATTGCAAAAAATATAGCAGAATATAAAATAACTACACTGGATGCGCTTATGCCGTTTGCATTTGTTGAGTTTTAGGCGGTTGCCCTGTCTTATATTTAAAAATAGTTGCTTTATGATATGCTATGGTATATAATTAATGATGTTATTTTTGCAGAATTTGAAATACAAAATAGCATATGACAGCATAGGAGGAAAAAAGATGGGTTTTTTCAGAGATGTTGATAAAAACAAGGTTAGCGGTAGTAAATCCTTACGGTCAGAGGATACGTTTGATTCATTTGATGATATAATCGCAAGCAATCTGTTTGCGTCAACGGATGATGAAATTACGTCTGAGGATTCCACTGAATCACTTAATGCGGATTATGTGAAAGAAATAGAAAGTGCAGTTTCAGCACTTTCGTATTCGGAACATCCGGACGATATTGACGGGATGTCTGATACAAAAGATGAATCATCGCAGACGGGAATGGGGCTGTCTTTGGATGAGGTTTGGGATGAGCTGCCTGATATGGTGTCCGATGAAGACGCACAATATGGCTATGAGGAATCGGGCGCTTCTGACGTGACGGATTATCTGTATGACGCTGATAATGGCGGAGAAGATAACATGGATATAGAAAGCGGCGAAAGCGAAGACTCTTATAATAACGATTTGGGAAGCGGTGCGGACGAAGGCTCTGGTAATGCCGATGTAGAGAGTTATGAAAATAAAGGCTTTGATAATGCCGATACAAAAAGCGTTGATGATAGCGATTCCGGCAATTATGATACAGATTATGATTTTGACGCTGCGGTTTCTGATACGGACAGCGCCGGCGATAATGGCGCCCGTGATGATGAAAGTAATAATGACACAAAAACAGATGAATCTGAACATAATGAAGATAAAGAAGAATTTTCAATGCGTGATGAAACAGAATATGACGATGCGGGAACCGGAGAGAGTATGGTTTATGAAACTACTGTTGTCTCCAAAGGAACCACAATACGCGGAGGCATATCCTCAGACTGTTCGCTGGATGTAATGGGTGTAATTACAGGCGATGTAGAATGTCAGGGAAGGCTCTGTATATATGGAACGGTAAGCGGGAATACGTCGGCTTCCGAGATACTTGTCGAGACGCCCAATAAGTTAGTCGGTGACATGATAAGTATGGGCAATGTAAAGATAAGTGAGAATTCCGTGATAATAGGTACGGTACAGGCTACATCGGCATTCATTGCAGGCGCTGTCAAAGGCGATCTGGATATAGACGGTCCGGTGGTTGTGGATTCATCGGCAGTAATATGCGGGAACATTACCGCAAAATCATTACAGCTTAACAACGGAGCCGTATTACAGGGCATTTGTGATATAGGGACGAAAGAGACAGATTTTAATTCTGTTTTTGAGGAATGAGCATTTAATAATAGAGGAAAGGAAAAGTTTTTTGGTGTAAAACATGGCAAAATATAACCGTATTTTACTAAAATTAAGCGGCGAGGCTCTCGCCGGTAAAAGTAAGACAGGTTTTGACGAGGAAACATGTAAAAATGTTGCAGGACAGATTAAGGCGCTAAGTGAAGAAGGCATCGAAATTGCCGTTGTAATTGGCGGAGGTAATTTCTGGAGGGGAAGGACAAGCGAGAATATGGACAGGACGAAAGCGGACCAGATAGGTATGCTTGCCACTGTCATGAATTGTCTGTATATGTCGGAGATTGTGCGGTCTGTGGGAGTTAGGACGGAAGTAATGACGCCGTTTGCATGCGGTTCATTTACCGAACTGTTCTCGAAAGACAAAGTTATACAGTGTTTTGATGATGGAAAGACGGTGTTCCTTGCGGGTGGAACCGGACACCCGTATTTTTCCACGGATACGGCTACCGCGCTTCGCGCCATAGAGATTGAGGCGGATATAATACTTGCCGCAAAAGCGGTGGACGGCGTATACAGCGCCGACCCGAAGGCCAATCCTGACGCGGTAAAATATGATACTCTGTCATTTGAGAAGATTGTGGACGAGAAACTTGGAGTTATAGATTTGGCTGCGTCGGTTCTGTGCATGGAAAATAAAATGCCGATGCTTGTATTCGGCCTGAATAAGGAAAATAGTGTTGTTGATGCCGTACATGGTAATATAGGCGGTACAATCATTACACCATAGATGATAGGAATGGAGGATTTTAAAATGGAAATAAAAGATTTTGAGAGCAGAATGGAGAAATCGCTTGCTAATCTTAGCGAGGAATATGTTTCGATAAGGGCAGGACGCGCCAATCCGCATATTCTTGACAAGATAACGGTAGATTATTATGGAACGCAGTCGCCGCTTCAGTCGGTTGCGAACATTTCTGTGCCGGAGGCAAGGGTAATTCAGATACAGCCGTGGGAGTCCAGCCTGATTAAGGAGATTGAGAAAGCGATAATGTGTTCAGATATAGGTCTTACACCGTCAAATGACGGAAAGATAATAAGGCTTGTATTTCCGGAGCTTACGGAGGAGAGACGTAAGGAGCTTGCAAAGGACGTAAAAAAGAGGGCTGAGAATTCAAAAGTAGCGGTCAGGAACATAAGGCGTGACGCGAATGATTCGATAAAAAAAGAGCAGAAGGCTACGGAGATTTCTGAGGACGAGGCAAAACAGCTTGAAGATAAGATACAGAAGCTTACCGATAAATATGTGGGCCTTATAGACAAGACGATGGAAGAAAAGACAAACGAAATTATGACAGTGTAGCCGAAAACGGGAGAGAATTAACAATATGTCTGATACTATAAAAAAAGCGCCGGCGCACGTCGCGATAATACTGGACGGAAACGGAAGATGGGCTAAAAAAAGACATCTGCCGAGAAATGCCGGGCACATGCAGGGCAGCAAGGTTGTCGAACAGATATGCGAGGACGCCCATAACCTTGGAATCAAATATCTTACCGTATATGCCTTTTCCACAGAAAACTGGAAAAGGCCAAAGGATGAAGTCGACGCACTGATGAAGCTTCTTGACAGATATCTTAAAAACTGTATAGAGAGAAGCAGTAAGAACAATATGCGCGTAAGGGTTCTTGGCGATATATCCGCGTTAAATCAAAAGCTTCAGGATAAAATAGTGGAGCTTGAAGAAAAGTCAAAAGGAAATACCGGACTTAATTTTCAAGTAGCATTAAATTATGGGGGCAGGGACGAGATGCTGCGGGCAATAAGAAAGTGTGCCGCAGATTGTGTTGACGGTAGAATAACTCCCGGGGATATCGACGAAGCTTATTTTGACGGAAGGCTTGACACCGCAGGTATACCCGACCCCGATTTGCTTATTCGGACAAGCGGTGAACAGAGAATTTCTAATTTTCTGTTGTGGCAGCTTGCATATACCGAGTTTTATTTTACGGATGTCCTGTGGCCTGATTTTAACAAAAAAGAGCTGAAAAAGGCTATAGAGTATTATGAAAACAGAGACAGGAGATTTGGGGGAGTCTGACTGTCCGGAGGTAAAAAATGTTTATTACCAGAACGATTAGTGGTGCTGTACTGTTAATAATTATGTTTGCAGCTATATTTGCCGGTGGAAATGTGTGGCTTGTGACTACGGCCGTTCTGTCGGCGGCTGCAATGTATGAGATGTTCAGAGTATTTAAAATTCAAAAATCAGCTGTTGCAGCGGGAGGCTATATATGTAACGTGCTCGTATACTGCCTGCTGTTTTTTGGGTTATATGAATATATACTTGCAGCGGTTATTCTGTATTTTATTTTTGTTATGACGATTTACGTGGTTAAATGGCCTGCATTCGATGTTAATACTATAGCAAGGGCTTTATTTACATTTATATATACCGGGATATGCCTGTCGTTTTTATACCGTATAAGAGTATCGGATGACGGAATATTCTACATATGGCTTGTATTTATCGGCGCATGGGGTTCTGACACATGTGCTTATCTTACGGGTATTCTAATAGGAAAGCATAAAATACCGAGTACGTTAAGTCCTAAGAAAACTGTCGAAGGGTGTCTCGGAGGTATTGCGGGCGCTGCGGTCATAGGAATGTTATATGGTCTGTGGGCGGGGAACCGTTTGGAAGGCTCGGCGTATTATGTATTGATATTTGCGGTTACGGCGGCCGTGGCGTCGGTACTGTCACAGATTGGCGATTTGTGCGCGTCAGCCGTCAAAAGAAATTGCGGAATAAAAGATTACGGACGCCTGATTCCCGGTCATGGGGGAATTATGGATAGATTCGACAGTATTATTTTTTTGACTCCGATAATATATTATATATTGTATATTTTGCAAAATATAGGCTGCATATGATTTTTCAATGATACATGTAGGAGGAATTGCAATTGAAAAAAGTGAGCATACTGGGTTCTTCCGGCTCGATAGGAACGCAGACGCTTGACGTTATAAGGGCTTATCCCGAGGATTTTAAAGTAGTGGCGCTTGCGGTTGACAGCAGTATAGACGTCCTTTCCAAACAGATTCAGGAGTTTTCACCTGAGATGGTCTGTGTGTATGATGAAAAGCGCGCGGCAGATTTGAGGAAGATGGTCGGTAACGGAGTTGAGGTTGTGTCCGGAATGGACGGACTGGTTGCCTGCGCGGTTATCGACAGTGCGGATATTGTTATGTGCGCGGTTGTGGGGATGATAGGAGTACGGCCCGTAATAGAGGCTGTCTCTGCCGGAAAGGATATTGCGCTTGCCAATAAGGAGTCGCTTGTCACGGCAGGCCATATTATTATGCCGCTTGCAAAAGAAAAGGGAATATCGGTTCTTCCGGTGGACAGTGAACATTCGGCTATATTTCAGTCGCTTCAGGGTCAGGACAGAAGCGGGCTGGCAAAGATAATTCTTACGGCTTCCGGAGGGCCGTTCCGGGGGAAAACGCCAGACGAGCTAAAGAGCGTTACGGTCAGTCAGGCGCTCAGCCACCCGAACTGGAGCATGGGAAAGAAAATTACTATTGATTCAGCAACTATGGTTAACAAAGGGCTTGAACTTATGGAGGCCAGGTGGCTGTTCGATGTTGACATAGACAGGATTCAAATACTTATACAGCCGCAGAGTGTTATACATTCCATGGTTGAGTATGATGACGGCGCGGTAATTGCGCAGCTTGGTACACCTGATATGAGACTTCCGATACAATACGCATTATTTTATCCCAGAAGGATGTATCTCGAAGGGGAAAGGGTTGACTTTTATTCAATTGGAAGACTTGATTTTGAAAAACCCGACATGAATACGTTTGAGGGGCTCAGACTTGCAATAGAAGCTGCAAAGACGGGAGGGAGCATGCCTACCGTCTACAATGCGGCCAATGAATGCGCTGTCGCAGAGTTTTTGGCAGGGCGGATAGGCTTTACCGACATACCACGTATGATAAAAGACCTGATGGATTCGCACCAGGTTATAAAAAACCCCGATGTCGACACCGTTGTCGGCATCGGTGAGGAGATTTTTGGAAAATATATGCGTACGGAAAGGAGCAGGTAATGAATATTGTAATAGCGTTATTAATATTTAGTTTGCTTGTAATCATTCATGAGTTGGGACATTTTATGCTCGCGAGGCTTAACGGAGTCGAGGTTACGGAGTTTTCGATAGGTATGGGACCAAGAATCGTCACGCTTGTCAAAACAGACGCGGGCATAAGGATTAAGTTTTTCGTTTCGAACAGTGTGTTTGAAACTTCTGCGGGATGGGCAGGGAAAACAAAGTATTCGATAAAGATACTTCCGTTTGGAGGCTCTTGCATCATGCTCGGAGAGGACGACGTAGTGGAAGAAGACAGGGCATTTTGCAAAAAAACAGTATATCAGAGAATGTCTATAGTATTTGCGGGTCCGTTTTTTAACTTTGTTCTTGCATTCATTCTTGCAGTAATAATAAATTCGGTGTCGGGATTTGATAAACCCATTGTGACGTCTGTTGAGAGCGGTATGCCGATGGACGAGGCGGGAGTTTTGCCGGGAGATGAAATAGTAAAGATTAATGGTTCTAAAATCGTTATTGACAGGGAGATAGGCTCATATTTTATGTTTAATCCGATATCCAAGGACGATACATTTGAAATGACTCTTATGCGCGACGGAGAGAAATATACTGTCAATGTGAAGCCGAAACTTGGGGAGATAATGACTGTCAAAGATGGATTCATGCATGGGGTTGTTGAACCGGAAACTAAGAAAGCGTCGTCGTACCGCCTTGGTTTCGGATATGGCGCGCCGAGACAGAAAGGCTCAGCCCTTCAGGTTTTGAAATATTCCGCATATGAGGTTAAGTACTGGATTGACACTACAGTAAAGAGCCTTGGTATGCTTATTACCGGAAAGATTGGAAAGGATGATATATCGGGACCCGTAGGAATTGTCTCCACGGTAGGGGATTTGGTTGACGATTCGAGCGTGTTCGGCATATCGTCGGTTGTTCTTTCGCTTATTTATTTCAGCATACTTTTGTCCGCAAACCTGGGTGTGATGAATCTTCTTCCTATCCCTGCGCTTGACGGCGGACGCCTGTTCTTTCAGATTATTGAAATCATCAGGGGAAAACCTATCTCGCCTGAAAAGGAAGGCATTGTCACAATGATTGGTTTTGTTTTACTCATGCTTCTGATGGTATTCGTTATGTTTAATGATATACAGAAGCTGATTCTGAGGTAAAAGAGCTGTTATACTGCACGCCGGATACATCTGCCGTACAGTATAACATGATGCGCACAGCCGCATAAGGAAATTTGCCGCTTCGCAGCTGCGGCTGGCGCGATACTCACGGCAGAGTTCATCGGCCGTGAATATATATGTCCGGAGGTTGTATAATGGTTAGGAGAAAGTCAAAGGTAGTTTCTGTAGGAGGAGTGCTTATCGGCGGCGATAACCCGGTAAGCATACAGTCGATGACGAACACTAAGACAGAGAATGTCGAAGCTACCGTTAAGCAGATACTTGCGCTTGAAAAAGCGGGATGCGAGCTTATAAGATGTACGATTCCTACTGAGGAGGCGGCAAAGGCTGTCAGGGAAATTAAGAAGCAGATTCATATTCCGATAATCGGAGATATTCATTTTGATTACAGGCTTGCAATTGCGGCAATTGAAAACGGAATTGATAAAATCAGGATTAACCCGGGGAATATCGGAAGCATTGAGCGCGTAAAGGAAGTTGTCGCGGCGGCAAAGGACAGGAACGTTCCTATCCGCGTCGGGGTTAACAGCGGTTCGCTGGAAAGTGACAAGATAGAAAAATACGGCGGGGTGACCGCAGAGGGAATTACGGAGAGCGCCCTTGACAAAGTTCACATGATAGAGGATATGGGATATGACAATCTTGTCGTCAGTATCAAGTCGTCGGACGTTTTAATGAGTATTGACGCGCACAAAATGATTGCGGAGAAAACCATCCATCCGATTCATGTTGGAATTACCGAGACCGGTACCGTGTGGTCCGGCAATATAAAATCGGCGATAGGAATCGGAATTATACTTAATATGGGGATCGGGGACACAATCAGGGTGTCGTTGACAGGCAGTCCCATCGAGGAGATATATTCGGGCAGGCTTATACTTAAAACGCTGGGGCTTAGAAAGAACGGAGCTACCGTCGTGTCATGCCCGACATGCGGACGTACTAATATTGATATTATAACGCTCGCCTCACAGGTGGAGGAGCTTGTAAAGGATGTTGACAAGGATATAAAGATTGCCGTTATGGGCTGCGTCGTAAATGGGCCTGGAGAGGCAAGAGAGGCTGATATAGGAGTTGCCGGCGGATGCGGCGAAGGTCTCATATTCTCGAAGGGTGAGATTTTGAAAAAAGTGCCGGAGGATGAACTTCTATCGGAATTAAAAAAAGAAATAGACAGATTATTATAAAAGGGGCTGTATGTTATGCTGCTGCTTGAGGGATTTTCGGATATTAAAGTGGACAAGGAATTGTCCGCTTTATTTGACGGCGTAGAACTTAATAAAATTACAATTGACAAAAAAAACAGGACGGCGCGCGTATATGTCGAGACGTCAAAAATTATTCCATTTGAGGCAAAGTGCAGGTTTGAGGAAGAAATTCACAGACAGATACTCTATGCCTCGGTGGACGACGTATATATATATGAACATTTTACGCTGCCCGGCAATCCGTCCCTTTCAAAAATAATGGATTTGTACGGCGACAATCTGTACAAAGAATTAAAAAATGAGAATATGATGGATTATATGATAATAAAAAATTCCGGTATAGAAATAGACGATGAAAAATTGACGTTAACAATTACGACAGATTCGTCATTTATGACGGAAGTGAGGGAACAGCCGCTTATAAGATGGCTAGATGGTATGTTTGAGGGAAAGTTTAACAGAAAAGTAAGCGTTCATATGAAATATAATACTGCAAAAAATGATGAAAAATCAGATGTTGACAACAGAGCCGCAGCTCCTTATGAGATATATGATATGGATACGAAGAAAATGTACGAGGTTTCTCCGATTGACTATGAGAGGGGAGCGTACGAGCAGGCTCCGTTTGTGGACGACAGCGAGAGCGAATTCATAGATGTAACGTCGGCTGCAGGAAATACCGATACTGAAAAAGAAACGGCGGCGTATGAAGAAAAATTAACAGATGGCAGAAACAATATAACAGAAGGAGGGAATGCCAAAAAGAGCGCTAAAGCTAGTAAAAACAAAGGTGGGGGAAAAGGCCCCAGTTATAAAAGTACAAATGGAGAAAAGAACGGTGCAAATGGGAGAAAAGCATACGACAAAGCCGGCCGGTATAACCGGTTTAAGCCGAAGGAACCTTTGGATTCAGATATAATATACGGAAAAGAGTGCGAAGGAGAGCTTATAAAGATATCGGATATAACCGAGGCCATGGGCGAGGTCGTCATACACGGGCTTATAGACGAGTGTGAGTACAGGGAATTCCGGAACGGAAACGGAATGTTTATATTAAACCTCACTGATTTTACCGATACAATCCATGTAAAAGTGTTTGCAAGGCCCTCGGTGAAAGAGGTAATAGAAGGAGATTTGAAAAAAGGAAAATTCCTAAGGGTTAAGGGCAACGCCTCGTTTGATACTTATGAAAATGATATTGTAATAAGTAATGTTATCGGTATAAAACCAGACGCCAGGTTTTCAGATAAACAGAAGAGGTTTGATACTGTGGATAATAAGCGTGTCGAGCTTCACTGTCATACGCAGATGAGCGATATGGACGGAGTCGCGGCGCCGAAAGATTTGATTGCGCGCGCTATCGAGTGGGGACATAAAGCTATTGCAATAACCGACCATGGGCTTGTGCAGGCGTTTCCTGTCGCGATGCATGCGCTTGAGGGGATTCAGAAAGGAAATGAGGCCGCGGCTGATTTTAAAATAATATATGGGGTCGAGGGGTACATAGTGGACGACGAGGCGCCGCTCGTTAAAAATGAAAAAGGACAGACGCTGAGCGGTTCTTTTGTCATATTTGATATAGAGACTACGGGCCTCAATCCTTACAGGCATAAGCTTATAGAGATAGGCGCGGTGAAAGTTGAGAATGGAATTATTACCGACAGGTTTTCGGAGTTTGTCAATCCTATTGTATCCATACCATATGAAATTGAACAGCTTACGGGCATTACCGACCTAATGTTAAAAGATGCGGGCGTTTTAGAGGATGTACTGCCGAGATTTCTTGCGTTCTGCAAAGACAGCGTGCTTGTCGCACATAACGCGCAGTTTGATGTGAATTTTATTAGATTAAAGGCGGCGGAGATAGGTATGAAAGTGGAATATACCGTCGCCGACACTATGACGATGGCGCGGGTACTTCTGCATGAGCTGAAGACATTCAACTTAAAAAGTGTGACAAAGGCTGCCGGCGTGTTGCTTGAGAACCATCACCGGGCAGTTGACGACGCAGAGGCTACTGCCGGCGTGTTTTTAAAGTTTTTGGATATGCTTAAGGAGAAAGGAATTACGACTCTGGCAGGTCTTAACGAGTTTGGAAGAATGGATGCCAATACAGTCAAAAAAACGCCGTCGCACCATATTATTATACTTGCAAAGTCTGATATAGGAAGGATTAACCTGTACAGGCTTGTGTCGGAGTCGCATATTCATTATTTTAACCGTCAGCCAAAGATTCCGAAAAGCCTTCTTAGAAAATACAGGGAGGGCCTTGTAATTGGCTCGGCCTGCGAGGCCGGGGAATTGTATCAGGCGATAATAAGGGGCGAGGATGAGAAGGAGATTGAAAGGATAGTTGATTTTTACGACTATCTTGAGATTCAGCCTGCCAGGAACAACGAATTCATGATAAGAGATAAAAAATACGGGTATGGCAGCCTTGACGATATAAGGGAGGATTACAGGAAAATCGTATCGCTGGGAGACACATATGGCAAGCCTGTCGTGGCAACATCCGACGTTCATTTCCTTGACCCTGAGGATGCTGTTTACAGAAGTATCATTATGGCGGGAAAGGGATTTGACGACGCTGATTTTCAGCCTCCGCTGTATCTGCATACGACGGACGAGATGCTTGAGGAATTCTCATATCTGGGTGAAGAGAAAGCTTACGAGGTAGTAGTGGCAAATTCAAATTTCATTTCCGACGGCATAGAAAAGATATCGCCGGTAAGACCTGATAAATGTCCGCCGGTAATTAAGAACTCTGACGAGGACTTGAGAAATATATGTTATGAAAAGGCGCATTCCATGTACGGCGACGTGCTTCCGGATATTGTGAAGACAAGACTGGACAGGGAGCTGCATTCCATTATATCAAACGGCTATTCTGTTATGTACATCATTGCACAAAAGCTTGTATGGAAATCTATGGAGGACGGATATCTTGTGGGCTCTAGAGGTTCGGTAGGCTCGTCGTTTGCGGCCACAATGGCTGGGATAACCGAGGTTAACCCGCTTCCGGCGCACTATTATTGTAAAAAATGCAGATATTCCGACTTTGAGTCTGATACTGTAAAAGAGTATTTTGACCGTTCGGGTTTTGACATGCCTGATATGGTGTGTCCAAAGTGCGGGGAGATGCTTATAAAGGACGGACACAATATTCCGTTTGAGACGTTCCTCGGCTTTAAGGGAGATAAGGAACCGGACATAGACCTTAATTTCTCAGGGGAATACCAGAGTAACGCGCATAAATACACCGAAGTGCTGTTCGGAGAAGGTCATACGTTCCGGGCGGGGACAATCGGTACGCTTGCGGAGAAGACGGCGTACGGTTTCGTAATGAATTATTACAAGGAGCGCGGCGTGACAAAGAGAAGGTGTGAGATGGAGCGAATTGCCAAGGGATGTACGGGCGTACACAGGACGACCGGACAGCATCCGGGCGGAATTGTCGTACTGCCGCACGGGGAGGAGATATATTCGTTCACTCCTATACAAAAGCCCGCGAACGATATGTCAGTCGATATAATAACGACGCATTTTGAGTACCATGCGATTGACCATAACCTGTTAAAGCTTGATATACTCGGGCATGATGATCCTACAATGATTCGAATGCTGCAGGATTTGACCGGAAAGGAGCTTAACGATATACCGCTGTGCGACGAGAAAGTGATGTCGCTGTTCTATTCGACGGAGGCGCTCGGGGTAAGGCCGGAGGATATAGGCGGATGTACGCTTGGAAGTCTTGGAATCCCGGAGCTTGGCACAAAGTTTTCGATGGATATGCTGCTTGACACTTCGCCGTCGACATTTTCCGAGCTTGTACGAATATCGGGATTGTCGCATGGAACCGATGTGTGGACGAATAACGCCCAGGACCTTATCAGGGATGGAGAGTGTACTTTGTCGACGGCTATATGCACTAGAGATGACATTATGACATATCTTATTAATATGGGCGTTGAGAACAGCATGTCCTTTAAGATCATGGAGAGCGTGCGTAAGGGAAAAGGACTCACGCCTGAGATGGAGCAGGCCATGATAGAAAAAAATGTTCCGGAATGGTATATCGGCTCATGTAAGAAGATTAAATATATGTTCCCGAAAGCCCATGCCGTCGCATACATAATGATGGGAATCAGGATTGCATGGTTTAAGGTATATGAACCGCTCGCTTACTACGCAGCATTTTTCAGCATACGCGCAAAGTCGTTTGACTATGAAATGATGGCGATGGGCAGCGAGAATCTGAATAAGAATCTGACAGAGACCGAGGCGGTTGAAAAAAAGACCGCTAAGGACAAAGAGCTTATTAAAGACATGAAAATAGTACAGGAAATGTACGCGAGGGGATATAAGTTTGAGCCGATAGACATATACAGGGCGAGTGTGGAAAGATTTCAGATTATTGATGGAAAGCTTATGCCGTCTCTGTCTACAATAGAGGGACTTGGGGGAATAGCCGCCGAGTCTATGGTGTCTGAAGCGGCAAAGGGAGAGTTTTTTTCAATAGATGATTTTAAGCAGCGGACGGGAATTGGAAATAAAACAATTGAAAAGATGAAATTACTCGGATTATTTGGAGATTTGCCGGAATCAAATCAACTTTCTATTATGGACTTTTTAAAATAATTATGTTATACTCCCGTCTTTGACAGTTGGAAAATGAAAAAGCGGCTGCACCCCCGTAAATGAACCGCTCCCCGTCAAGTAGACAATTAAAAAAATAAAAATCTTTTCTGCCAGTAGGTGTTTCCTGCTGGCAGTTTTAT
>JAAVXK010000034.1 GCA_022790615.1 Lachnospiraceae bacterium | reverse complement strand
GAAACAGAAAAATCTTTTTCTTCAAAAAACAAATCCAATTCTGTCGGCAGCGACTTGCGTGGCAGCCCTAATATAAAGGAAATGATATCCTGAAATGATAATTTTCTGTTTCTCGTGAAAGCATTATTTTCCAAGCAATGTTTTGTTCTGAATTCATCAGAAGTGATAAGAGTTTTAACATTTTTAATTAACTTACAAATACTATTTTTTTAATCATTTTCTGCCTCGCAATCAAAGTTTATAATCAATTGCGCGGCAACATTTTTGGACGTACTTGTCAAGTGTTTTATTAAATTTTTTGAATTATTTCTTGTTGGTATAATGGGGTAATGTCGGCTTAAATTGACGACATTGTTTAGGGGGCTGCGACCACTAACAAGTATGCATTTGTGGGTACAAATGCGTATCTTGCCCATATATTACTGTCGTAATATATGGCTGTATCCGTAAATAAACAAGAATAAATTCATATTTACATAAAGATTCCGGAATAATACATGCGTATTCTACAAAAATACATGTGTAAATTCATATTTTATGCTTTTATATATGTGTATATTTGTGGAATACACACATATACACATAAAATCATCATGTTTCCATTGTTATTCCATTATTATAACTGCATAATCCCTGTGTTTCCTGGTTTATAAAAATATAATACATACAGGTACATTTGGAACTGTTAACACACATGTGCAGAGAGTTATAGTTATTAGTATACATAAGGAAGGAGCAGGATGGAAATGAGCAAGATATATTTGGAGTGTTCCGAAGACAACGAGGCATATGAAATGATACTGCTTATTACAAAATCTTTTTCTCAGGCCATTTACGACAAACACGGAAAAACTGACTGATACACAAAAACAGGAAATACGTACAAAATATAAAGACGGCGCAAGGCCGTCCAAGCTTGCAAAGGAGTACCGCGTCAGTGCCAGTACGGTTAACAAATTAATTAAAGACACTAACAATCCGTATCTGAAAAAAGAAAATTTCTGCTCCGGAAACAAATTAAAAATGGCAGGGTATACGATTATGCAATAAACAAAGTGTGTCAGAATCTGACACCGTGTATATAGGAAGCCATATAATTATAAACAACAACACATATAAAATAATACTCGGCAAATCGGAATATTCACCGGGCAATGTTCTGGATTATATCGGATGCATTGATTATATAAAGGGACATCCCTTTGCCCGGCCGCTGAATAATATAAAAAAACCGGTGATAACCATGTACTACTTCGGTGAAATTATTAACCTTTATAATTTCAAGGATATAATTAAAATTGCAGCCCCGTATACGACATATCTGGCGGATTATGCGTTTTGAGAGAATGAATCTCTGACGGATGCTGATATAGGAAGCAAAGTTGATTCCTCAAGAAGTATACAGATAGGGAAATATGCATTTTATAAGACGCGGATAACTAAGCTCACTACATCGGGGAAGGCAGGTGTCGTTATAAATGAAAATGTACTTGCATTAACAGGGATTAAGCACATAAAATTTCGAGGCAATATAAGAGTGGATGGAGACCCGTTTAAAGACAACGGCCCGGAACACAGGGTTACAATAGAATATGATTTCCTTAACACGGCGCTCAGAAACAGCATAAACCGTCTGGATAAAAATATATATGAAACATTTGAACCGTATATTGACATAAGGGAACTGGATATACATTTCCCGGTGCAGGAATACTGCGGGGAAGAATTGGAACCCGTACCCGTGGCCGAAAATATGCCGGACGTCTGCAGCTTTATCCGGGCATCTTTCGACAATTCCGCATCCGGGGCATACTATATCAAATATAATAACAATGTAAATGCCGGAACCGGACAGGCCGTAATAACGGGAACCAATAACCTTGGAACCAGGGAGGGCGTCAGGTATGTTGGGGAGGCCTCCGTGGATTTCACTATTCAACCATACAGTCTCAGTAAAGCCGAAATTAAGATGGAAGAAAATGAATTCATATTTGACGGCAGAAAGAAATGTCCGGAAGTAGTAATATGCGGCGGTGAAATGACCCCTGTCAGGGGAATTACCCCGAATGATTATGTCATATCGTATGAAAACAATGTTTCCGCCGGCAGGGCAAGGGTTGTAATCGAAGGAAAAAACAATCTCTCGGGGAGCGCGGAGGCAGAATTTATTATCGCGCCCAAAGTGTGTCGGTGCAGGAAGCTGCCGAGGCAGGAAAGTTCTGAAAAACCGCATAAAAGTGTTGTGTTGATACGATTGAATTTGTGCAAATAGATGTCGGTTGCACACATGTTGCACACGCGTTGCACACAAAAAATGTGGCATATATTAAAAAAAGGAACGGTTTTTCCGGCTAATCGGACGAAATGTTCCTTTTACTATTCTATGTTTAGTTACTCATTTATAATATTGTGCCTGAGCGTTCCAAAGTTCATAATATTTTCCTTTGCTATCCGCAAGGAGTTCCTCATGGGTTCCTTTTTGTACAATTTCACCTGCATGAAATACAGCAATTTGTTCACAAAAACGGCACGATGCAAGGCGATGGCTGATGTAAATAGCGGTTTTGTCACCAGCGATTTCATTCAACTTACTGTAAACCGTATATTCTGAAAGCGGATCAAGAGCAGCGGTTGGTTCATCGAGAATGATAAAAGGAGTATCTTTGTAGAGGGCGCGGGCAAGGGCAAGTTTTTGGGCTTCACCACCTGATATTTCCACACCGTCTGCGTCGAAGTCTTTGTAAAGAAATGTTTCCAAACCATTTGCCATGGAATCAAGACATTCATCAAATCCTGCTTTTTTTAGACATTCTCTTACTTTTTCATAGTCATAAGCCGCACTGGTAGAGATGTTTTGTCCCAAGCTGAAGGAAAACAGACGGAAATCCTGAAAAACCACGGAGAATATTGACATATACTCGTTATAGTTATATTTTTGAATGTTTACTCCGTTAAGCAATATTTCACCCTCTGTTGGGTCATACAAACGGCACATCAGTTTGATGAACGTGGTTTTGCCTGAACCATTCATTCCAACAACAGCTAACGTTTCGCCGACTTTAAATTTTAGGTTCACATGTTTAAGAACGTAGGTTTCGGTATTGGGATACTTGAACGATACATTTTTAAATTCTACATAGTACTCGTTATCGTCTCGTTTTTCAACTGTCAGAGAACCTAAATACATATGATTCGGTATATCAAGATACTCGAATAATTTCTGCAGATGGGTACAATACACTTCATTATCGGATAGTATATACATCAAATCCTGTAATCCCTCTCCAAGCCGTGATAAAACCGTAACATATTGCACGATGCTTCCAACGCCAAATGCTCCAAATAATGCTTTGGCTGCAATGAACAGGTAGCATACCGCATTTGCCAGTCCGATAATAATATAAGCAATCGCAGGATAGATAGACATTTTGAAAATAGCGGTTTGTTTTTCGCTATCATGCTGAATGAGCTTATCTAACACTTTTTCAGCAATCGCATTTTGCTCGTATATTCGAACGTCTTTTGCTTTCTCAGGACTCATATACAATTCTCTGCCAAAAAACATGAACGCACGATTGAACCAGACAGTATCTTGGCACCATTTCATGAATACTTCATTCTCTTTTATAGTTGCTTTTGAATTGCTTAAACCTCCTAATGCAATACAAACCAGGATAATCAGAATCCAGAGTGGATTATCTATTACTTTATTTCCGGATTGGGATACAAATAGGGAGACGGTCATAACAAGGGAAGCCAATATGTTCACAGAAGCCCGGACAAGCGTGGGTACGCCCCAAACGAGCTGTGCCAGACCATTACCAAACATATAGAGATTTTCTTCAGCTTCTTGTCGTTGATGTTGTATCGCTGCATTTTCTAAATCAACAAAATCAAGAGATATCTGTTTGTCGGAGAAGATTTTGCCAAACCAACTCCACATTTGTGATTCTTTTTCATTGCAGACATGATTAATAATACTTTTTAATACGGCGCAAACGAAATTGAACAGAGAAACAAAAAGAATATATATAAGTAGTTTTTTTGGTCTTCTTAGTGAAGATATTTCATTAATAATCTGTGCAGTAAACCAAACGGAGATAAAAGGCTGAATAGAATTTATCAGCTCATATACTGCTTTTCCCTGTGCAAGACCAGGGCAATACTGTTTTATGATCGAAAAACCGCGTTTCGTGATAGAAATTCTTTTATGAATAGACATCCTTTTCATTCTGACACCTCCCTTTCATCATTTTTTTCTCTGTAGTATTTCGCCTGCATTTCAAATAACGTATAATATTTTCCGTTTAATTCAAGCAATTCATTGTGAGTACCTTCTTCGCATATCTCCCCGTTTTCAATTAGGATGATACGGTCGCAAAAACTCGTACTGGCAAGTCTGTGTGAAATAAATACGGTAGTTTTTTCTGTACTGATTTTATTATAATTCTCATATAGAGTACTTTCTGCAATCGGATCGAGAGCGGCGGTGGGTTCGTCAAGCAGCATAACAGGCGCACGTTTGTATAAAGCACGGGCTAATAATAGTTTCTGAATCTCCCCTCCGGAAAATTCTATACCATCGTCGTATATTGTTTTTCCAAATTGGCTTTTCACACCGTCGGAAAGTTGTTCGATTTTATCCCAAAGTCCTGAAATGGTTAAACAGTTTTTTACTTTGTTATGGTCTATGTTTTCTGACGGAGTTTCGGAAACAATTTCTTCAATGGTTACAGGCATAATACTGAACTGTTGGAATACTGCAGAAAACAGTTTATAGTATTCAATTCGATTATATTCGCGTATATCAATACCATCATATAATACCTGTCCTTCTGTTGGCTCGATTAATCCACAAATTAACTTGACAAGCGTTGTTTTTCCTGCGCCATTGAGTCCGACAATCGCGATATGTTCACCGGGAGCGATTGTTAAGCTGAAATGGTGTAGAGCATATTGTTCTGCCCCTTCGTACTTGTAACTTACGTTTTTAAGTTCGATTATTTTGGGGCAGTCATTTACAGGACTCTTTAAGCCATTGTCCCTGCTGAATGTTTCCGGATATTCAAGGTACGAACGAAAGTAGTTGATATTCAGATTTATCTGGTTTAGTGTAGATATCTGCGAAAAGATTTTGCTAAGCCACGTTGAAAAACCGGTAACTACACTAAAATACAAGATAAAATCTGCAACAGAAATTTGTTCGTTCCATATAAGATAAAGCAAATATAGATAGATAACGCATTCGCGGAGTAAAGCCATACCGCTGTCAAATACAGCTACACCAAAGAGTTTGTTTGTGAGCCGGTTATACCATCCGGCAAGCCCATTCATATTTTTTTTATAAATATCTGAAAACCATGCGGCCATTTGGTATAGACGAATATCTTTTGCTGAACGATTATCACCGGCAATACCATTAATATAGTTGATACGCTGTTGATAACTTATCCGTTCCTGACTGTTTGCGGCTGTCCACTTAATTATCTTTTGATTCAGGAAACAACTGATAACTGTTGTTGCAATCAGGAAAATGATAATCCACCAATTTAGTCGGAGAAGAATTACCCAAAAAACAGATAATCCTAATATGCTTGTAAGCAAATCAATTAAGACGTCATATATATTTGTGAGAGGGGAATAATTACCATTGCAGCATAGAAAGCTTTCTGTTTGAAGCTTTCTGAAGATTCCGTTTTCTTGATTGATATAATCGGTTGTCAGCCCTTTGAGCGCCACACGTTTGAGATAAAAAGTGTTCATTCTATATTTTTGATGATACATATATTTTGTCAAAAATTTATTTGCACCTGCTAGTATGGCTATGCTGCCCATAAAAGCTAGAATGGCAATTGCTAATTCGTAGAAACTGCCCCCGGCAGTTATTATTTCAATTACTGTTTTAGGCAAATAAGTTGATAATACCGGAATAATCACGTTAATCAATATTGTCAGAGCACACCAGCATAACAGCGGAAAATGGCACTGTATAGTATTGTAAAGACAATACATAATATTTTGAATTGCGGAATACTGGGTGCGATTCAACGCATCGTGCGAACCTTTGTCCGTTTTTTTCATATTCAACATCCTTCCTTTAGCATACATTCTAACACAGGAAACGACAAAATACATATATATTCTCGTATACATTCGGCAATAGATATCCACAATGACTGTGGATTCTTGCTGTATTATAAAATATTTTGTTTTGCGGTGATTTCCGCAATTATAGTTGTCGTGGGCAGTTGCAGTGGGCAGTTAGCAAAAAAAGGTTTTCAAATCCGCACAAATTTGTTATAATGGCATGTAATGAAACAATGCATGTTTTACAGGAGGTCATTATGGGAATAAAAGAACAGGATATCAGACAGGTATATAAAACGATTGACATGGGAAATGATGAATTCGGCGAGGTACAGATATCGGATGAAGTCGTTGCGAGCATTGCGGCCCTGACAATTAAAGAGGTGGACGGCGTTCACTCTACAGTTGGCTCAATCACAAATGAGATTGTTGGAAAGCTGGGCGTCAAGAACCTCTCTAAAGGAGTGAAGGCTGTTATCGAGGATGATAACGTAATGATTGACATGAACATCAATATGGAATATGGCTATAATATACTTAAGACATGTTCCGCGCTTCAGGAAAAGGTAATACAGACAGTGAACAATATGACGGGTCTCAACGTCGTTGAGGTAAATGTACGTATAGCAGGTGTTATAATAGAGAAAGACAAGTAATTCAGGCTTCGCAGTTAAGTGTGTAATAAGTGTAAATGCGTATTGTTAAAAGAAACGCACGCTTATTATAAGGTTATGCAATAATGCGGATTATGAATCAGTAAAATATGCAGTTATAAGTTGCTGCAGTATAGAGTCAAATACCACACAGCCAAGCTGACGGGGCATGATTTGCTTTCTTTTTAGCAAGAATATATTTGCCGGTGTGGTCATAGAGGCAGCAGCTTTGATTCCATAGCGGAAGGGAAATGTAATGACAAGACGCAAGATAAGGGAGCATATATTTCGTATATTATTTGATATAGGTTTCCACTCTGAAAATGAATTTGAAGAACAGTATGAGATGTACTGGAACGTACAGGAGGACTCCCCGAATGAGGAGGAGCATGGCGAGATAAAAGAAAAACTAAAGGCGATAAGGCATAAGATATCCGAGATGGACCCCGTTATAGAGAAATGCTCCAAGGGTTGGAAGCTGAATAGAATCGGCAACGCGGATATAACAATATTAAGGCTTGCAATTTACGAGATAAAATATGATGAAAAGGTTCCGGTCAAGGTTGCAATAAATGAGGCCGTCGAGCTTGCAAAAAAATATGGAATGGACAATTCGCCGGGATTTGTCAATGGAATTCTCGCAAATGTCGCAAAACAGTATGAAGAAGGTTTGGAATGAATCAGATATATACGGTGTCGCAGGTTAACAGCTATATTAAAGGCATGTTTGCAATGGATGCGGCGCTCGCCAATATTGCAATCAGGGGCGAGATATCCAATTGCACCTATCACTCGTCCGGTCATATATATTTTACATTGAAGGATAGAGGAGGAAAGCTGTCATGCGTTATGTTTGCCGGCAGCAGGAGAGGTCTTGATTTCACGATGCGGGACGGCATGAGCATTGTCGTTGTCGGCAGTATCGGCGTATACGAAAGAGATGGGAAGTACCAGCTGTATGCCTCCAGGATAATGCGGGAGGGATATGGCGAGTTATATGAAAAATTGGAAATGTTAAAGGAAAAGCTCTCAAAAGAAGGGCTTTTTAGTGATGTTAATAAAAAAAAGATACCGTATTACTCGCAAAAGGTCGGAATCGTTACTGCGCCCGGAGCCGCCGCACTGCAGGATATAATAACCGTGAGTTTGAGGCGCAACCCGTATGTGGGGCTGTATCTTTGCCCGGCAGTGGTGCAGGGAGCCGAGGCGGCGCAGTCAGTTGCCTGCGCAATAGAGCGAATTGACAAGATGGGGATGGACGTAATCATTGTGGGCCGGGGCGGCGGTTCGTTTGAGGATTTGTTTGCCTTTAATGAGGAGGTAGTCGTCAGAGCCATATATAACTGCAAAACACCGGTAATATCAGCGGTGGGGCATGACGTTGATACGACGCTTTCCGATTTTGCCGCGGATTTGAGGGCTGCAACGCCGTCTGCTGCGGCTGAGCTTGCAGTTGTGAGAATTACGGATATATTTGAAAGAATCGGTGATTATAAAAGTATTCTTTTTAGAAGTATGCAGAATATAATAGCAGACAAAAGGATAACTGCCGAGAGGTATTTTACAAAAATCAAATATGCAAGTCCCCAGATGAATATTGAGAATAGGAAACTATACGCCGACGAGCTTGCACAGAGGCTTGAAAGGGTGATGAAAGACAGAGTGAATGCTTACAGGGCAAGGTTACTGCTTTGTGCCGAGAAGCTTAAGGTGCTGTCGCCTCTTCACCGGCTGTCAGGCGGATATTCGTACGTCACGGACGCCTCAGGCAAGGCGCTTACAAGCGCGGGACAAGCCCGCGTTGGAGACAATATAACCGTTACGCTGAAAGATGGTATAATTAAGGCCGGCGTAACGCAGGTAAAGGAGCAGGACAATGGCAAAGCTTGAAGACAACTTTAACAAATTAGAAACTATAATAGACAAACTGGAAAGTGATGATAAGGGTCTTGAGGAATCATTTAAACTGTATGAACAGGGAATGAAGCTTTTGGCTCAGTGCAACGGCGAGATAGACAAAGTTGAAAAGAAATTGATAATTCTTCAGGAGGAAGCGGATGAAACAGCAGATGAACAGGAAAATATGTGATATAGAGGACGTTCTTAAAAAATATCTTCCTGAAAAAAAGGGGTATCAAAAGACAATTTTTGAAGCCATGGAATATGCGCTTATGTCGGGCGGAAAAAGAATCAGGCCTATGTTCATGCATGAGATATATACAATGCTTGGAGGAAACGAACCGGCTGCGATAGAGCCGTTTATGGCTGCGATAGAGATGATACACACGTATTCGCTTATACATGACGACCTTCCGGCTATGGATAATGACGAGTACAGGCGCGGCAGGAAGACTACGCATATTGTATACGGCGAGG
This sequence comes from Lachnospiraceae bacterium, assembly GCA_022790615.1. Classification (GTDB taxonomy): domain Bacteria; phylum Bacillota; class Clostridia; order Lachnospirales; family Lachnospiraceae; genus V9D3004. Next base: position 24,697 of record JAAVXK010000034.1, on the reverse strand, counting down.
CTATGGGGATACTTGCGGGCGACGCGCTTTTAAACTATGCTTACGAAACCGCTGCAAAGGCGTTTGATTCCAAACGGCCTGACAGGGCGATGGCCGCATACAGGGTGCTGGTGTCAAAAGCGGGAGTGTTCGGCATGGTAGGCGGACAAGTTGTTGATGTAGAGATGAACGGTAAAATACCGGATATGGATATGCTTACTTTCATATACAAGCTCAAAACGGCGGCACTTTTAGAAGCCTCGTTCATGATTGGCGGAATTATGGCCGGCATGCAGGAACGTGAGGTTGATATGCTATGCCGTATTGCGCGCAATATCGGTATAGCATTCCAGATACGGGATGATATATTAGATGTTACAAGTACTACCGAAGAACTTGGAAAACCCGTCAAAAGTGACGAGAGGAATGACAAGACAACATATATTGCGCTATGCGGCATGGATGCGGCAGAAAAGGCGGTTATGGAATATTCGGAGAGCGCTTTGAATCTTCTTGACAAACTGCCCGCGGCTGACAGTAAGGAGTATGTTGTATGGCTTGTTACCGAACTTATTCATAGAAAAAAATAGTGGAGAGGTACTTATATATGTATAAGATACTCAGACAGATTGAAAAACCTAACGACATTAAAACTATTGCGCCGGAGGACTACAGGAGGCTCGCGTCGGAGATAAGGTCGTGCCTTGTGAACAGCGTCAGCCGTACAGGGGGCCATCTTGCGTCAAACCTTGGTGTTGTGGAGCTTACGATGGCCCTGCATATCTGCCTTGATTTTCCTGAGGACAAGCTTATATGGGATGTCGGACACCAGTCTTATGTACATAAAATTCTGACCGGAAGATGGAATAATATGGATACAATAAGGAATTATGGAGGGCTCAGCGGATTTCCCAGTATAGAAGAGAGCGAGACGGACGCATTTGATACCGGGCATGCTTCTACATCGGTATCGGCAGCGTTAGGATATGCTCATGCGGCCAGGCTTCAGGGCAAAAAAAATAAGGTTTTTGCGGTTATCGGGGACGGCTCGATAACGGGCGGAATGTTTTATGAAGCTATCAATAACGCCGCGTCGTTAAAGTCAAATATGGTTATAATTCTTAACGATAATAATATGTCAATATCAAAAAATGTCGGCGGGATGTCAAAGTATCTTACGAAACTCAGGACTGCAAGCCAGTATACGACGCTTAAGGACAATATAGAGTACGCCTTGAAAAAAATGCCTTATATCGGGGAAAATGTAATCGAAAAGATAAGGCGTTCGAAAAGCTCGCTTAAGCATCTCGTTATACCGGGAATGTTCTTTGAAGATATGGGGCTCACTTATATCGGGCCCGTTGACGGGCATAACGTAAACCAGCTTGTGAAAACATTTGAAAATGCGGTAAATCTTGATAAACCGGTTATAATACATGTAAAGACTAAGAAAGGCAGGGGTTACCGTCTTGCAGAGGAGAATCCGTGCTTCTTTCACGGCGTTGAGCCGTTTGACGTAAGGAGCGGCGAGCTTAAGAAAAAACGGACCGAAGGCTCGTTGTCCTATACGGAGGTGTTCGGAAAGAAACTTTGTGAAATGGCGGCCGTAAATGACAGGATTGTAGCCGTATGTGCCGCAATGCCGCAGGGAACCGGGCTTATTCCTTTCTCTGAAAAATATAATAAAAGATTTTTTGACGTAGGAATAGCCGAGGAGCACGCCGTGACATTTGCCGCGGGCCTTGCGGCCGACGAAATGATACCGGTCGTCTCCATATATTCCACGTTTTTACAGAGGGCGTATGACCAGATTATCCATGATGTCTGTAAAACGCGCAGGCATGTTGTATTTGCGGTCGATAGGAGCGGCATTACCGGCAACGACGGTGAAACGCATCAGGGAATATACGACGTATCTTTTCTATGTGGAATACCGGGAATGACAATATTGTCCCCGAAGAATCATATTGAATTTGAGGACATGCTTGAGTTTGCGGTAAATCAGTTTGACGGCCCGGTCGCAGTGCGCTATCCCAGAGGAGACGCGTGTATGGACATGACCGGGTACAGGCAGGAAATCGCGTATGGCAGGGCCGAGATTCTATACGGAGATACGGAGGAGAAAAGGCAGGTTCTCCTTTTAGCGGCCGGCAGCATGGTTGCCACGGCGGTTCAGGCCGCTGACAGGCTTAAAGCAGACGGCGTACAGGCAACGGTAGTCAATATGAGATTTATTAAGCCGCTTGACACAGCGCTTCTTAATAAGCTTATACCCAGCCATGATATAATCGTCACGCTTGAGGAGAATGTAATAAGCGGGGGCATTTCGGAGCAGGTCGCGTCGTATATGCAGTGGAACGGTTTTTCCGGTAAGAAGTGTATACCCGTATGCCTGCCGGACACATACGTTAAGCATGGCAATCCGGATGTGCTTAAGGAAAAGTACGGACTTACATCTGAGGCGGTGGCGGAGAAAATACTTAGGGAAACGGTTTAACCGGTATTTGTTTTTACAATATGTTCGGGAGTAATTAGATTTGAAAGAGAGATTGGATATATTATTAGTAAACAGGGGTCTTGCAGAGTCCCGCGAAAAGGCAAAGGCTCTTATAATGTCCGGCGGCGTGTTTGTTAAAGGACAGCGTGAAGACAAGGCGGGAGCTTCGTTTGACGTAAATGTTCCGATTGAGATAAAGGGCCGGCAGTTAAAATATGTAAGCCGCGGGGGACTGAAGCTTGAGAAGGCTTTTGAAATATGGGAGCTTTCTGTAGACGGTTTGGTCTGTATAGACGTAGGCTCGTCTACCGGGGGGTTCACGGACTGTATGCTGCAAAACGGCGCAAAAAAAGTATATGCGGTCGACGTCGGAACCAACCAGCTTGCATGGAAATTAAGGCAGGATGAGCGTGTAGTCAGCATGGAGAAGACTAATATAAGGTATGTGACGCCGGATGATATAGGCGAAATGGCGGACTTCGTCAGTATTGACGTCGCATTTATTTCGCTGAAAAAAGTACTGCATCCGGTCTGTGAACTTATGAGGGACGGCGCGCATATCGTGTGCCTGATTAAACCGCAGTTTGAGGCGGGACGTGAAAAAGTCGGTAAAAAGGGTGTTGTAAGAGATTCTGCCACACATATGGAAGTGATTCATGGTATACTTGATTATATAACGGAACTTCCTTTTTTTGTGCTGGGGCTTGATTATTCCCCTGTTCGCGGACCGGAGGGAAATATAGAATATCTTTTGTATATGCGTAAGAAAGAAGGCGCCGTGATGGATGAAAAAGAGGTTGACAACTACAGGAAAACTATTTCGGATATAGTTGAGAGCGCCAATTCGCAGCTATAGGAGGAGCAGGGTTTGAAAAAGTTTTGCGTTGTAGCTAATATGGAAAAAAGTAAAGCGGCCGAAGCCGCTGAAAATATAAGGCGCCACATAGAAAGTAAAGGTTGTGTGTGCCGTGTGCTGGCAAATGAGCTTCACTGTGAGGGAGAGAAAAATTGTTATACGAGGGTCGGCGATATTGAAGACGGAACGGAGTGTGTCATAGTTCTCGGCGGAGACGGAACGATGATACAGGCCGCCAAAGATACGGCGCCTAAGAAAATTCCGCTGTATGGCGTTAATATCGGGGGAGTCGGTTTCCTGACCGAGTCGGACACACATAATATGGAAAAAAATATTGACGGACTTATATCAGGCGAGTTCAGGATAGAAAAGAGAATGATGCTTGAAGGCTGTACGTCGTCAGGGGAAGAAAAAAACATGGAGCTTGCCCTGAATGATTTTGCAATATTCAGGAGGGAGTTTGGCAAGCTCATAAGGTTCGCGGTATATATTAACGGAGAGCTTCTCGATTCATTTATCGCCGATGGGGTTATTGTTTCCACGCCGACGGGCTCGACCGGGTACAATATCTCCGCGGGCGGGCCGGTCATTGCGCCGAATGTCAATGCCGTTGCGGTAACTCCTGTTTGCCCGCACTCATTAAACGATAGAAGTTTTATTATAGACGGAAACGATAAGATTGAGATAAAACTGCTCGATGGCAAGAATGCAAGGATAGATTCCGCAGTCATAAGCGTCGACGGAAGAATGTTTGAGACTATAGAGAGCGGTGACAGCGTATATATGAAAAAATCGGATATTGTCACAAGGATTGTGCTCATGAAAAAAACCAATTTCTACAAAAAAATGAGGCGGAAGCTGACAGGAGGAGGCTTTGATGAAAGCGCTCAGACAGAGAAAAATAATTGAACTGGTTGAAAGCTCGGATATAGAAACCCAGGAGGAACTTGCAAGCAGGCTTAGGGACTGCGGATATGACGTTACGCAGGCCACAGTATCGAGAGACATACGGGAGCTTAAGCTTGACAAGGTTCCGGGGAGCAGGGGAAGGGCAAAATACGCGGCTTTAAAAGAATATGATTCCACAGCCGGGAAAAAATATATAGGCGCCCTTAACGAAGCCGTACTGTCGATAGAAGCAGCCGGGAATATAATAGTAATAAAGACGGCCTCGGGTATGGCGATGGCCGTTGCATCTGTAGTTGATTCCATGAAGATTGATGGTATAATGGGGTGTATTGCAGGAGACGATACGATAATGTGTGTTGTCAAATCAGCGTCAGAGGCAGTTACAGTTACAAATGAATTGTCGGTACGTCTTAATGATTATGGGGGATATGGAAAATAACCGCCGAAACTCCGGCTGTTTGAAGCTTGCAAAGACAAAAATATCATGGTAAAATTAATAGTTAGTATAAGTTGGGGACAGTTTGGCTGCCGCCCTATATTATAAAGTCAATTTGGAGGAATTAATAAAATGTCAGGACATTCAAAATTTGCAAATATTAAGCACAAAAAAGAGAAGAATGATGCAAAAAAAGGAAAGATATTCACAATTATAGGCAGAGAGATTGCGGTAGCAGTCAAGGAGGGCGGACCGGACCCTGCCAATAACAGCAAGCTGCGCGACGTAATAGCAAAGGCGAAGGCTAACAACATGCCTAACGACACGATTGACAGGGGAATAAAAAAAGCGGCGGGCGACGCCAATTCGGCCAACTATGAGAACATTACATATGAAGGCTACGGCCCTAACGGTACGGCTATAATAGTTAGAACACTCACGGATAATAAGAACAGAACGGCTTCAAATGTACGCAATGCGTTTACAAAAGGCGGCGGCAATGTAGGAACGACGGGCTGCGTGTCGTATATGTTCGATGAGAAGGGTCAGATTATTATAGACAGGCAGGAATGCGGCATGGAGGCTGATGATTTGATGATGCTTGCGCTCGACGCCGCGGCGGAAGATTTCAACGAGGAAGAGGACAGCTACGAGATTATCACTTCTCCGGCTGATTTCAGTGCTGTCAGGGAAGCGATAGAACAGGCCGGCATACCGATGGCTTCTGCGGAGGTTACAATGATACCACAGAATTATGTAAGCCTGACGGATGAGAATTCTGTTAAGATGATGAACAGGATAATAGACCTGCTTGACGAAGATGACGACGTACAGGAAGTATATCACAATGCGGATATCGACGAATAATGAATGATTGTAACAAAAATAATCAGAATTATTTTTATCGTAAATAATAACTTTTCAATATGAAATATTCATTTTACTTTTTAGTATGTGGAAACTTGTATGGTATATTTTAGAAAAATATAATGTTTAAAAAAGTATAACGTAACCGTCGGCCATTAACACTGTTTTAGTTGATTATGGGAGGAATACTATGAAGAAGATGGGATTTGCTGCGAAACTTATAATTATTTTGGCTTTTGTATTACCATTTGGTCCGGGCAGTGTGAATGTGCTTGCATTTGAGGGGGAGGACCTTACATTCTCAAATGAATCGGGGTATTATGCGGGAGCGTTTTCGCTTACGATAAGCGGCGAGGGAGTCAGCAGGATATTATATACGCTTGATGGAAGCGAACCAACGGAGGGTTCCTCCTCAACGAAGGAATATACGGGGCCTGTCAAAGTGGAAAACCTAAAAGGAAAGAACGTACTTCTCTCGACGGATAGTAATGCGTATAAGTTTACGGATAACGGATGGGCGAATGTTCCCCAGGCGTCCAGGCTTGAACGTGCGACGATTGTCCGCGCCGTGGGTATCAGGGCTGACGGAACGAAAACCAGAGTTTCCACAAAAAGTTATTTTATTGCAAATAACATAAAAAGTTCGTATTCAGGGTGCGCGGTTATGTCTATAGTTACAGACCCTGACAATCTGTTGGATGACGATAAGGGAATATATGTCGGGGGCAGACTGTATGAAGCTTCTTCTAAGACGGAGAGTGATTTGAAGGAACTTGCTAATTTTATGCAGTCCGGAAAAGAATGGGAGAGGCCGGCTTTCATTGAATTTTTTGACGGCGGGAATACCCCGCTGTTTTCAACCGGCGCCGGAATAAGAATTCACGGCGGATATTCAAGAAGAAACCAGCAAAAGAGCTTTAACATATATTTTAGGGCGGATTATGAATACGGCGAGAAGAATCTGAAAGGATATGAGCTTATACCCGACGCAACGGTTCAGTATGATGACGAAACAGGAACCCATATTAATAAGACATTAAAAAAATTTGCTAACGTAATGTTGAGAAATGGTGGAAATGACGCAGATATAACAAAATTTCAGGATATGTTTATACAGGGAATGGTTACAGATAAGGATTTCACCACGCAGGGCGCAAGACCGTGCATGCTATATCTTAACGGTGAATTCTGGGGCCTGTACAACCTTACGGAAAAGTACAGCGACAAGTACATACAGAACAAGTTTGGCGTGGACAATAAAAATGTAATTGCTTACAAGGAACTGGAACTTGACGAGGGAGAGGACCCGGACGGCGCGGCATATAACGAGCTGATGGGGCTCGGGGACCTTGATATGACAAAGCAGGAGAATTATGATAAGTTCCTTAAACTGGTTGATATTGACAGTTTTATTGATTACTATGCGACAGAGGTATACATAAATAATAATGACTGGTGGAGCGGGTGTAACGCAAAAACTCCGTATAATAATCTTATGTTCTGGAGGGTTGCCGACCCCGCGTTAGAAGTAAATGAGGACGGCGGCATTAACCCATATGCAGACGGCAGATGGAGATATATGCTGTATGACACGGAGTGGTCAATGGGTATATATAATTCATACCAGGCCGGCGCCGAGTATGATTCAATCAAGTACCATGCGCTCGGAATACCTGACAGCAGTTACGACACTGATTATGGAAGGACAGAGGCGAACGGTTCGCCCGTTTTCACCGCTGTGTTTAAAAACCCTGATTTCAGAAAGAGGTTTGCCACGGCTCTTCTGGATATAAGAAATTATAACTTTGAGTATAACAGGGCGTGTGCGGAACTTGACAGACTTTCCAATTTGTATTCGCCGCTTATGGATAAGCACCGTGTGAGATGGAATACGGGTAATATCAGCGGCGGCGTGAATACAATGAAGAACTTTTTATCAAGAAGGCCGGCGTATGTGCTGACGATGCTTGAGAGTAATTACCCCGAGCTTACGTCGTCAAAGAGGGTTAATGTAACGGTTAATTCAAATGCTGCCGATACTATTATTGTCAATACTGTCAATCCGGAAGTTTCGCCGTATTGGTTCCAGGGTGTATATTACAGGGAATATCCGGTTTCAGTTAACGCGCCGCAGGTGGACGGCTATACGTTCAGCAGATGGGATGTGACGGGAGGAGCCGCGCAGGACGCGTCCTCGCCGGATACGCAGATAACTCTTACAGGCACGGATGCAAAGATAACTGCCATGTACAAAGATGAAAACGGGGCTGAACCGACGGTAGCGCCTACACCGGTTCCTACTCCCAAACCGACAAATAAACCTTGGGGATGGGGCGGTTCGGCAACTGCGACCCCAAAGCCGCAGTCGACGCCAAAACCGAATGACACGCCGAAGCCTGATGTATCTCCGGTTCCGGTAATTCAGACGCCGACGGCTTCCCCGGACGTGGTGAAAGCGCAGGATGGTATAATGGCGACAGACGGGCCTGATAAAGGGTCTGTACAAAAGGAAACGGTATTTACGGTTAAGAATATAAAATATAAGGTTGCCGGCAGCGATAGTGTTATTGTTTCGGCGCCTGTTAAAAAGACTCTTGCCAGCGTATCGATACCCGCAAAAGTAACATACGGGGGAAAGACGTATAAAGTAACGGGTATTGCCGCAAAGGCTTTCCGCAATAATAAAAAGCTTGCAAAAATTACGCTTGGAAAGAATATAGCATCGATTGGCAAAAATGCGTTTTCCGGCTGCATGCGCCTTAAAAAGATTAATCTTTTATCAATTAAAATAAAGGCGGCCGGAAAATCATGTTTCAAATCCGTGAACGGAAACGCTGTAATAACGGTTCCGAGATCAAAATACAAATTTTATGTTAAATTATTAAAAAAGAGCGGTCTGGGTAAAGGCGTCAGATACAAAACCAGATAAACAAAGCGTTTAATACATAACTAACATGGAACATAACGGATATGAATGGGAGGATAATATGAGAAATTGTGCTAAAAAAATACGCAGACATATTAGCAATAAAGCGGCGTTTCTGTTTATAATGTGTGCGGTAGCTGTGATACTTGTTGGCAGTGTTTTGTTTGGTAGGGATAACTCTCATGCCGCCGATAACATTACAATTGAACGCGACGGCGTTGCGGTTGACCCGGGCGAGCATATACAGATGACGACCTCGAATATGACGCTTATATTGAAGTCAGAGGGTAATATATATAATGACCCTGAACAGTATGCGATTAACTGGACCATAGAGAGTCCGGAACATCAGAAAAGGGCCAAGATTGAGAATGGAACGAGTTCTATTTACGGATTGGTAACAGCCCTTGAACCCGGTGAGGTTCAGATTATGGTTAACGTAGTCGACAAGCTTTCGCCTGAGGGGGGCGGAATTGTTGCAAGCGCTTCGTGCTGGGTTGACATTATATTTTCGATTGACACGCTCCATGATGATAATTCCTTTAAGTTTTTGTATGAGGGAGATACTTCACGTTCGCTCATAAAGTATTCCGACGACCCGTCATACAAGCTAGACCTTGCATTCGGAAATCCGGAAAACTGCCAGTGGACGAGTGAGAATGAGGAGATTGTGACTGTTGACCAGAATGGCGTCGTGACTCCTGTCGGGGCAGGACATACCAATGTCGTCGCCACGTATACGCCGTCGGGTGATACGCAGACATACACGGCATATCTGCCGGTATACATTTTTCCGAAGATAAGCGTGGATGGAGAGAATTTCTTCACTGGAGGAACGAAAGGACTTGCTAGTGGAGACACCATATATACGGATGCATTTTTCAGTGAAATTAACACGGAGTCCATACAGGAAAAGATAGTATGGGTAATTAAAAAAGATATTAACGGTGTGAGAACTGTTATTGAGGACTCGCTTGGCAACAAAAAATCTGATTTGATAGAAATTAACACGGTTGGCAATGTGTCCAACACGCCTAATCTTGAACTGACTGCAAAAGCCGGCAATTATTACATTGAGTTTTATCCGGCAGGAGCTTATAAGTCGGAGGATGAGAAGACAACATTCACGCCTACTGTGCTTAATCTTACAGTATATGCGGAATTTGATAACTATGATAAGACAATTCTTGTAAACGACGCTTATAACCTTGCGGAGGCGTTCAATCTTACTGTAGAAGATTTTCTGAACTTTTTCTCGACGCCGGTTATTGTACTTAGCAGCGGCGGAGATGCTTCAAACTATGTAAAGTACAGCGCTGATACGACAATAATATCCGCACTTCAGAAAGGAACCGTGTCTGTTACGGTCAATGCCAGAAGCGGAAGGGAGGGTAACGTACTTGCGCTTTGTAATCCGAATAAGATTAAACCGGACACGACATTTAATCTTACGCTGAGAATTATTGATTCATTTACCCTTGACAGAACGAGCGTTGTTATGTATAAGGGACAGAACCTGCAGTTAACCCCTACGTTTACGTCATATTCCGGGGTGGTGACATGGGAGACGTCGGATTCAAAGTTTGTTACGGTTACGGACGGAGGTCTTATCCATGCGGTTAAGGAGACGGCTGTCGGCGGAGACGTTACCATAACTGCAACTCTCGAGCTCGATGATGGAACGATTAAGAAGGCGACCTGTATTGTCAAGGTTGAGGCTTCGATAGACAAGATAACGATTAATCCCGCCTCGCTAAAGATGCAGAAAGGCGAGACGCAGACTCTTATCGCTAATTTCTCGGGAAATGTTACAATTGCGCCTTTTACATGGCGTTCGACCGATACGAAAGTATGTACCGTTTCTGCCGCAAACGACGGAAAAAGCTGTCTAGTGACGGCGGTGAACGGAGGAACCGCAACAATTGTCCTTACGAACAACGACAATATGGTTCAGGTATTCTGCAGTGTGACGGTAACGGTTCCTATCGAAAAGATAACACTTAACCAGTCAACCATTGATGCGAAATTTTATACCGAGGGAACCAAGATAGGCTACACGGTAATGCCGGCCAATGCTACGGACCTTGAGCTTGTATGGTCGAGCTCTGATGAAAATGTTGCGACGATAGACTCTAACGGACTTGCAACTTTTAAGGGCCCCGGAACCACGCTTATCAATGTGTTTCCGAAAAATAATCCTAACAATACGTTTGCACAGTGTATATTGAATGTAATCAAGACTGCTGATTCCATGTCGTTAAAGGTGTCGGATGTTACGCTGAATGTAGGTGACACGCACATAATTGAATATACTGTCACGCCGCCCGACAGCCTGTTGGAAGTTTCATTTAATTCTTCGGACGCAAATATTGCGGCTGTTGACCCGGTAACCGGTATTATCAGTGCAAAAAAGGCGGGAAGGACGCAGATATTTGCAAAGGGAGAGGGACTTGACGCTCCTGTCATATGTAATGTTAATGTGCTTCAGGCCGCTTCCGGAATTTCGTTTACTGATAAGGAGATAATATTACAGACGGGAGGAAAAGCCCATCCTAATGTTGCGCTTGTCCCTGCCGACAGTACGGATGCGGTATCATGGACTTCGCTGGATACCAGTATTGCAAGCGTTGTAGACGGAGAGGTGACGGGAGTGTCCGCCGGAACTACATATATTCAGGCAAAGGCGGCGTCAGGGGTCGACGCAATTATTCCTGTACATGTCAGAGACTCGGTAACAGGACTTGCGCTTGATGTAACCGACAAGCAGATGACAGTGGGAGAGAGCCTGAAACTTAACCCCGTGTTTACGCCTGCGAACCCGTATAACCAGAACGTAAAATGGTCCACTACGAACGGCGGCGTTGTAATAGTAAGCAATACGGGAGTTGTGAACGCCGTGGGCGGCGGTGTTGCAGCAATAAAATGTACGTCCGACGACGGCGGTTTTCAGGCAACCTGTATAATAACCGTAAAGGAGCCGGCCGCATCTATAACGCTAAACCATACGAGCTACAAGCTCGGGCTTGGAAAAAAAGTTCAGCTTACTGCCACTGTTAATAGCCCTAATGCAACCGACAAGAGTGTAAAATGGTCCACATCCAATAAAAAAATTGCGACCGTAACAAAAAACGGAAAGGTTACCGGTAAGAAACTCGGAAAATGCACAATTACTGTAAGGGCAAACGACGGCAGCGGATTGTCAGCCACATGTTCGATTCGGGTTGTGCGCAGGGTGACGTCGGTAAGGCTTAACAGAAAGACGGCGTCCGTACTCGTCGGAAACACATTCAGGCTTAAGAAGAAGATAAAACCTTCTAACGCTACTATAAAATCAGTAACATGGTCGTCTGCAAATGAGGAGATAGCGACGGTTGATTCAAAAGGTAATGTTGTCGGAGTTTCGCCGGGAGTCGTAAAGATTATTGCTACCGCAAAGGACGGCAGCAACAAGGCGGCGGCATGTCTTGTGACTGTAAAGGAAAAGGTTTCTGCAACGGGAGTCAGCGCTGTTAATTCCGAGATGACTATGGTAGTTGGAACATCAAAGAATGTTGAGTTCACTACACAGCCAAATAATTCTACGGATAACCTGTTCTATACTTCGGACAATTCAAGCGTAGTTACGGTTAACAGCAGAGGTAAGGTGTATGCAAAAGCGCTTGGAAGCGCAACGGTATATGCTACAACTACAAGCGGTTCGACAGCGGCAGTTGAGATAAGGGTTGTGAGTCTCAACAGAAGCAGCGTCAATATGCGGCAGTATGATACGGAGACCATTTGGGTAAACGGCGTCGACGAGAGCGTTAAGTGGTTTTCACAGAACCCGCAGATAGCAACTATTGCCGGCGGCAAGATTGTTGGAAGGAAGCCGGGTAAAACAACCGTATATGCGGTCGTTGACGGAACGAGGGTAAGATGTTCGGTTAACATTAGGAAAATAAAATAGTCATGTATTCTATATACGCGAAGTTTCGGAATGTAAATAATGAAATATTGAAAGATATATTTCGGAACATGTTCATTGCATGAGTGAAAAGAGGGGGATAAAAAATGGTTTTAAAGGTTAGCCTGCTGCTGGTGTTTTTTGCAGTGATGATTGGGGTAGGAATTTATTCAAGAAAGACCGCGACGGATGTAAACGGGTTTGTTCTCGGGGGACGTTCGGTTGGGCCGTGGCTTACTGCGTTTGCGTATGGAACCTCATATTTTTCAGCGGTAATTTTTGTTGGATATGCGGGACAGTTTGGCTGGAAATTCGGTATTGCCTCGACGTGGATCGGTCTTGGAAATGCCGTGATCGGCTCCCTGATGGCGTGGGTAATTCTTGGAAGGAGAACGAGGGTACTCACACACCGTCTCAGCTCGTCGACTATGCCGGATTATTTTGCAAAAAGATTTTCGAGCAACGGCCTTAAGATAGCCGCGTCATTTATAATATTTATATTTTTAATTCCGTATACCGCTTCTTTGTACAATGGTCTTTCAAGATTATTTAACATGGCGTTTACTATCGATTACTCCACGTGTGTAATTGTGATGGCTGTTCTTACAGGCGTATATGTCATTATCGGCGGATATATGGCTACCGCCATTAACGACTTCATTCAGGGTATTATTATGCTCGGCGGAATTATTGCGGTAATTGCCGCGGTTCTTGCAAGTCACGGCGGCTTCATGAACTCGCTTATTGAACTTGGAACATATTCTGATTCCGCAACTGTCAACGGAGAGGTTCCGGGAATTTTTGCTTCATTTTTCGGGCCCGACCCGTTCTCCCTCTTATGCGTTGTAATTCTTACTTCGCTCGGTACGTGGGGACTTCCGCAGATGGTTCAGAAGTTTTACGCCATCAAGAGTGAGAAGGCAATTAAGACCGGGGCGATTGTTTCAACATTTTTTGCTGTAATAGTGGCGGGAGGATGCTATTTTCTAGGAGGATTTGCGCGTCTGGTTGCGGATGCGGTTGAGAAAAAACCGGACGGCTCGGTTATATTTGATTCGGTTATTCCTTCGATGGTTCAGGGTCTTCCGCAGATACTTATCGCTATAGTAGTGATTCTTGTGCTCTCGGCAAGTATGTCGACCCTTTCGTCGCTTGTGTTGTCATCAAGCTCAACGCTCACGCTTGATTTCATAAAAGGAACGGTTGTGAAAGAATTGTCCGAGAAGAAGCAGCTGATAATCATGAGGCTGCTCATAGTAGTATTTATCGCAATCTCAGCGGTTATTGCAATCGTACAGTATAAGAGCAGCGTGACATTTATCGCGCAGCTCATGGGAATATCGTGGGGGGCGCTTGCAGGCTCGTTCCTTGCGCCGTTTTTATATTCCCTGTACTGGAAGAAGACTACGAAGGCGTCGTGCTATGTAAGCTTTATATTCGGAACCGTGTTCATGACGCTCAATCTGCTTAACACGCTTAAGATAGTTCCTCTTTCCATATTTGACGGACAGCTTGCGTCGCCGATTAACTGTGGTGCGTTTACGATGATTGCCGGTCTGATTATTGTTCCTGTCGTAAGCATATTCACAAGAAAACCGGATACTGACGTTGACGGTCTGTTTGAGGTGTTTGAGGAGAAAGTAACTGTTAAAAGAAGCACGGCGTTGTCAGCCAATGAGGATGAGAACTGATTATGTCAAAGTCTTTGATTACCAAAAATGCCCTTGCCGCCAGTTTAAAGAGCCTTATCACGGAAAATAACTTTGACAAGGTGACAATTGCTGATATAACGGACAATATCGGTCTGAACAGGCAGACGTTTTACTATCACTTTGCCGACAAGCAGGAGCTTTTGTACTGGATATATGATAACGAAGCGTTTACGCTGACCTGCGACCTTAATATGGAAAACTGGGGTGAAAAATTCAATGATTTTCTTAAACTTTTGCGTAGGGACAGATTGTTCTATATAAATACAATAAAATGCTCGGACGACTATTTTGAGAAATACCTTGCGGGCATTCTTGAGGAATTGTTTGCAAGGGCAGCGTATGAGCTTGACACTGACGGGCTTGAGGAAAAGGAAGTAAAGCTTGTCGCAAGATTTTTCTCAAGAGGTGTGTGCGGGCTTGTGATTGACTGGATTCTCGGCGGCATGAAGCAGGATGAGGATGAGTACACGAGAATGGTATACAGGCTTGTCGAGAATGTTAAAAAGACGGCTTATATAAGATATAGTGATTCCGCCGACGCGGAATTAAACTGATGGAAAAGAGATAACGTATTAAATTAAATATATGGTTTCATTTGTCTGTATAGATTTTTGACAAATCAAATAAAATGTCTAATGACAGTCAAGCCCCTTCCGATTTATTATTTCAATAAATCATTTGGAAGGGGTAGTTTTTATGAGAAAAAAACAGATGAGGATTGTAAGTTCAGCGCTTGTAATGAGTATGGCTGTCATGTGCCTGACAGGATGCTCAAAGGGAGACGAGCCGGGAGCGCAGGTTGGCGCGAAGTCAAAAGCAGAGGACCAGTCAGCCGAGGATGTTAAAACGGAGGAACTGGCTGATAAGGTTGTAAACGGACTGAAGGGAGGCTCGGTTGAGACGGGCAAGGATGAAACGGTATATGTTGTAATGGATAACAACGGGAATGCCGTTTCCGTGCTGGTAAACGACGTATTGAAAAATATTGGGAGCGGAGACGTCAGGGATGTTTCAGAATTGGAGGATATATACAACCTGAAAGGTGACGAAACATTCAGTGTTTCCGAGAATGACATGATATGGGCGTCTGAGGGAAAAGACATAACATACCAGGGCACGACTGACAAGGAACTTCCCGTAAGTGTAAATATTACGTATAAGCTTGACGGAGAGGAAGTTTTACCGGAGACGCTCGCAGGGGCTTCAGGACATTTGGAGATTACTTATGAATATGTAAATAAAACGGAAACGCAGAAAGAGGTTAACGGCCAGAATAAAAAAGTCGTAGTTCCGTTTATTGCGGCGTCCGGTATGATGCTGCCGTCGAAAAACTGTTCGAATGTCAGGATTGACAATGGAAAGGCGATTGAAGAAGGAGACAATGTCATTGTTGTGGGATATGCGGTTCCGGGACTTATGGACTGTATAGAAAGCCAGATAGCGGATGCGGACGAACTGCTTGAACATATAAGTCTGGGCGATTCATTTACCGTTGAAGCCGATGTTACGGATTTTGAGATGGATATGTCGCTTACTGTGATTTTGCCGGATGTAATTGGAAGCAAGGAGCTTAAAGACGTAGATACGGATGAGATTACAGATAAGATTGATGAATTATCAGATGCGGCAGATAAACTCTCGGACGGTACAGGCAGGCTTGACGACGGAGCAGGGGAGCTGGTAAGCGGAGCAGGAGAGCTTGACGACGGTAGTAAGAAGATTAAAGAAGCGGTAAATGAGTTAAAAGGCGGAACAGGAGACCTAAAAAAGGGAGTAAAAGACTTGAAAAAGGGTTCGGGAGACCTGAAAAAGGGCGCCGGCACTCTTAAAGACGGCACGAAATCCCTTGAAAAGGGAGCAAAAGACCTTGATGACGCGGCGGTCAAGCTTCAGGATGGCGCAAAAAACTTGAATGACGGGGCAAAGAGTATAGTAACGAATCTTGGAACGCTCAGCGCCGGCGCCGCGTCGCTTGAAACCGGCGCAAAGCAGGTGGTTGACGGAATTGGAACGTTAAAAACAAATGT
Source organism: Lachnospiraceae bacterium (assembly GCA_022790615.1). GTDB lineage: Bacteria > Bacillota > Clostridia > Lachnospirales > Lachnospiraceae > V9D3004. The sequence goes on along the minus strand of JAAVXK010000034.1, from coordinate 8,545 downwards.
TCAGACCTTTAAGACACAGGCCGGCGCCGCTGTGACGGGAATCGGAACGGTTGCGACGGGGGTTGCGACTGTAGACGGTTATATGAAGCAGATTGTCGCGGGATTTGAGGATAAGGACGGTGAGGCCGGACTTGTGAACGGCTCCAAACAGGTTGCGGACGGAGTTGCCGCGCTTGTTGAAATCCTTAAGAATTCGACAGCGACAATAGACGCACAGATTGATGAGATTATGAAACAGGTAAAAACTGTGTCCGGTATAGACAGCAGCGCGGCGCTTACAAAAACGGTTGCCGGTATTGATAAGCAGATTAGCGCGAACCAGAGTACGGTTCCTATTGCGGATATTCTGACCAATGCAACCGATGGAAAAATAAACACATATGAGCAGTATATGGCGCTTGTTCAGGCAAACTATTCAATTATTGCGCTTTGCGAAGTCAGGGATTCGCTAAATACTATGATAAGCGCAAGGCAGGCGGAGCTTGCAAAACTCACTGCCGGCTCCGCGGGTGTTGCAAGCGGAATCAATACAGTCTATACAAGCCTTGGTACGCTGTCAGAGAATGTGACTGCGCTTAATACGGGCGCGGCAACGCTGAATACACAGTCGCAGGCAATCAATAGCGGATTCACAGATTTGATTACGGGAATCGATACCCTTCTCGGGGGTGCTAATCAGGTATATACCGGCGCACAGTCGTTAAATACCGGCGCCGCGGCCCTTAAAACGGGTGCGTCGACATTAAGCTCGGGAGCAACAACATTGTATGACGGCCTTAAAACCCTTAAGGGAGGAACACATACCCTTTACACGGGCTCTGCCGCGCTAAAAGTCGGGGCTTCGAAATTATACGATGGTTCGACGGCACTTGGCGGAGGAGTCAACAAACTCTATTCAGGTTCCTCAAAACTTGATAAAGGAGCCGGCGCGCTCTATAAGGGAGTAGTTGACCTCAATGCGGGAACTGGTAAACTATATGACGGAGCAGTTGATTTGAAGGAAGGAACATCCGAGTTAGACGATGGAATGTTACAATTTAATGATGAGGCTATAACTCCAATTACTGACAAACTCGGAGATAGATTACCTGAAATATACGACCTTGTATACGCGATAGCGCAGGAGGGCGACGAATATAACAACTTTGCGGGAATCAATACTCAAATGGATGGAACAGTAAAATTCATTTACAAGACAAATGGAATTAAAAAAAGTGAGGAGGAATAAGTATGGAGCGTTTTGGCAGATTTGTTGTTAAATTTAAACACATAATACTCATTACTGCTGTCATTCTCCTTATTCCTGCGGCAATCGGATATATAGGAACACGTGTAAACTATGATTTGCTGTATTATCTTCCAGACGGCATCGACACAATGACGGGGCAGGATATCCTTATGGAAGATTTTAATGCCGGAGCTTTTTCGATGGTAGTGATTGAAGATATGGATTACAAAAATGTATCTAAGCTCAAGGAGAAAATAGAGGGCGTGGAACATGTGTCAAAAGTTCTGTGGTATGATTCGTTTGTTGATATTAATATACCGCCTGAAATGATTCCAAAGAGCCTGTATGATGTTTTCAATGCGGATAATTCCACACTTATGATGGTTATATTCGACGACACCAGCTCCGGAGACGGAACGATGAACGCCATAGAGAACATACGGGAAATCACAAAAAAACAATGCTTTATCAGCGGAATCTCCGCCATTATAACGGATACCAAAGCATTGTCGGAACATGAGACTCCAATATATGTTTTGCTTGCAGTCATCATATCAATAATTGTGATGAGCATAATGATGGATTCGTTTCTTGTGCCGCTGCTGTTCCTGTTAAGTATAGGAATGGCTATCGTGTATAATCTTGGCAGTAATTTTGTCTTTGGAGAGATATCGTATGTGACAAAGGCGCTTGCCGCGGTTTTGCAGCTTGGCGTTACGATGGATTACTCAATTTTCTTATGGCACAGCTATGAGGAACAAAGGGGCATATGCAGTACAAAGGAAGATGCGATGGCGAAAGCCATTGCGTCTACGATAGTGTCGGTAGTAGGAAGTTCGATTACGACTGTGGCGGGATTCATTGCGCTGTGTTTCATGAGCTTTACGCTTGGTCTTGACCTTGGCATAGTGATGGCAAAAGGCGTGTTGTTCGGAGTTATCGGCTGTGTAACCATACTCCCGTCGATGATACTGATATTCGACAGGGCGCTTGAGAAGACAAAACACAAATCGCTCATACCGGAGTTCAAAAAGCTTCCGGGCATCATTATTAAGCTTGCTCCCGTGTTTGTTATTATTATGCTCGCGCTTTCCGGGCCCGCCATCTACGGCTACAATAACACGGACGTATATTACGATTTGACGCTGAGCCTTCCTAAGACGCTTGACAGCGTCGTGGCGACGGACGTACTGAAAGAACAGTATAACCTAAGCTCCGCCAGCATTGTTTTGATAGATAGGAATCTTGAGGCAAAGAAAGTTGTTGAAATGGTCGACGAGATGAAAGAAATTGACGGTGTTTCGAGCGTGCTTGCGATGGAAAGCATAACAAAGGGTGAGATTCCCGAGGCTTTTTTGCCGGATAAGCTCGTGTCCGAGCTAAAAAGCGATTCCTATGAGATGGTTGTACTTACCTCAGAATATAAGACCGGTTCAGACGAGGCAAATGACCAGTGTGGAAAAATTGAAAATGTTATAAAAAAATATGACTCGGACGGTATGCTTGTCGGCGAGGCGGCATGTACAAGGGATTTGATAGATATAACCGACGCTGATTTCAAACGGGTGAGTGCGGTTTCCATAGGAGTCATATTTCTTATCATTGCTATCATATACCTCTCGCCAGTACTTCCGGTACTCCTTGTACTGCTCATCGAGTTTGCTATATTCGTAAATATGGCAATACCGTGTTACACGAATACTGTGATACCTTTCATTGCATCAATTGTAATCGGCACAATTCAGCTTGGTGCAACTGTAGATTATGCTATACTTATGACAACGAGGTACAGGACGGAAAGGTATGCGGGCGTCCCTAAAAAAGAAGCTGTAAAAATTGCGCTTGAGACATCTATCCCTTCTATTATCGCAAGTGCGGTAAGCTTCTTTGGGGCCACCTTTGGGGTGGGCGTCTATTCAAGCATAGACATGATAAGCGCTCTGTGTCTGCTTATGGCGAGAGGGGCGGTCATAAGTATGATATCGGTTATCTGCCTTCTGCCCGCGATGTTTATGATATTTGATAAGGTCATTATGAAGACGAGCTTGAAGCGCATGCGTAAACATCTGTAGTTACGATTGTTTTGTATTATTTGCTTTTGGGGTGTACGGCATTGGATTAACCCGGACTTCGCATATTAAGTTTTATTTTATTCTTAATTGTGATGTTTGGGTTTTTTTCAATATAAATAGTCCATTGATAAAATCCATTGCCCCGGTAAATATGGAAATTATTTGATTTTTTGTATATGATGGGGTATACTGAATAATATATGTTTATAAGGAGGTTGTTCCATGAAAGGTCGAATGATTACTGGTAAAGGCAAGATAGTTATAGATACGGACGTTATTGCAAAATATGCAGGTTCGTCGGCAGTTGAGTGTTTTGGTATAGTTGGCATGGCATCCGTTAACGTAAAAGACGGATTGTGGAATCTGCTGAGAATTGATAATATTAATCATGGCGTGGAAGTAACGATTGCAGATAACAGGCTTGAGATACACATGCATATTATAGTTGCGTTCGGGGTAAGTATTAAGGCTGTGGCTGCGAATCTTATTTCCAATGTGAAATACAGGGTAGAGGAATTTACGGGAATGGAAGTTTCCGATATTATTGTAAGCGTTGAGGGTGTACGTGTTACTGATTAATAATGTATAGTTATGGAGGATTACTCATGAATACAATTGATGCGCAGTTATTAAAGGAAATCTTTATTGCGGGTGCCGAAGCGCTTAATGAAAAAAAAGAATACGTCAACGAGCTTAACGTGTTTCCGGTGCCGGACGGCGATACCGGAACGAATATGACGATGACAATACAGTCGGCAGTAAGGGAAGTAGAGGCGGTAACAGAAGTTACTATGTCTAATATATGTAAAGCTATATCTTCAGGTTCCCTCAGGGGGGCAAGAGGTAATTCGGGAGTTATCCTTTCACAGCTTCTCCGAGGTCTTACAAGGCAGATGAGGGAATATAATGATATAGATATAGAAATACTTTCCGCATCATTTGAAAAGGCTGTGGAGACGGCGTACAAGGCTGTAATGAAGCCGAAAGAGGGAACAATTCTCACTGTTGCGAGGGCAGGTTCCGATATGGCCGTTTATCTTGCAAGAGAAAATCTCGATATAGTTACCTATGTTGAGGCAATAGTCGGGCATATGAGGGATGTTCTTGACCTTACCCCGGAGATGCTTCCGGTACTCAAGGAGGCGGGCGTTGTGGATTCCGGAGGAGAGGGTCTTCTTATTATAATTGAGGGCGCCCTCAATAAGCTAAAGGAAAAATATCCTGCGCTTGGAGGAGGAGAGCTGCCAGACCTTACAGCGTTTAAAAAGCAGTCTGCGGCCGTTAAGGCTTATGAGCCGAGACAAAGCCAGAAAGCAGCGAAAAAAGAGAAATCGGATAAAAAGACTGAAAAGAAAGAGGCAAAACAGTCAAAAGAGGTGAAAGACGTGATACAGGCGAGACCGGCAAGGAGGCAGGTTTCAAAGGCGGATATCAGTACAGCAGACATAAAATTCGGATATTGTACCGAATTTATAGTGAATCTTGAAACAGATTTTGAGGACAGGGACGAGGCGGAATTGAAGATATTCCTCGAGGCTGTCGGAGATTCGATAGTAGTTGTGGCGGACGATGATCTGGTCAAGGTGCATGTCCATACGAACATGCCCGGTATTGCGCTGCAGAAAGCTCTTACCTACGGCTCTCTCTCAAAAATAAAGATAGATAACATGCGTGAAGAGCACAATGAGAGACTTGCGCTTGACGCAGAGAAACAGGCCGGGGCCGGGTCTGCCAATGAAACCGTTGAAAACAATGATACGGAAAATATGAATAGTCCGGCGGAGAATGAATCTGCCCGTGATAATATAGAAGATACGGAACGGTCCGACGAATATAAGGCGCAGGAGACTGGACCGGATGTACAGGCGGCACAGCAGTCAGGATATGATGAAGACGCAAGAACGTCAGCCGGCAGTCATGTAAATCGCGCCGAGACGGGATTTATAGCCGTGTCGGCAGGAGAAGGGCTTTCGGAAATATTTGCGGGGCTCGGTGCTGATATCGTTATCGAGGGCGGACAGACTATGAATCCGAGTACGGAGGATATATTAAACGCAATAGACCAGGTCAATGCGGACAATATTTTCATACTGCCGAATAACTCAAATATTATTCTCGCATCTCAGCAGGCGAGCAGCCTTGTTGAGGATAAGAATATAATCGTCATTCCTTCAAAGACGATACCGCAGGGAATCATGGCGCTGCTCAATTATATGTCCAATAAATCGGTTGAGGAGAATGAAGATACGATGCTAAGGGAGATGGGCAACGTTAAGTCGGGTTCAGTGACTTATTCAATCAGAGATACCGTTATTCAGGACGTGGAGATTAAGCAGGGCGATATAATGGGTATATCTGACGCAGGTATTGTAAATACCGGGGCACAGGTACTTGCCACGACTGTCGAACTCATAGATACGCTCATAGACGCTGACTCGGAGCTTGTCACGCTTTACTATGGAAAAGATACAACTGAGGATGAGGCGGGACTTATAGCTGCTTCCGTTAAAAAGAACCATCCGGATGTTGACGTCGAGGTGCATTACGGCGGTCAGCCTGTATATTATTATTTTGTATCTGTGGAATAGGATGTTAATATGGACTTACTCTTAGCTCGGCGGCGTCAGTTTGAACCGCCGGGCTATTGTATATACAATGAACGTTTTGTAAATAGATAGGGTTATAGTATGCTTACGATTGACAGCAGTATTACGGAGATTAAGGGAATAGGGGAAAAACTCGCTGAAAAATATTCAAAACTTAATATATATAAGGTGCGCGATTTGGTTACGCATTTCCCCAAAAGATACGACCGGTATGGCGAGATTATTCCGGTCAGTGAAGTGAAAGAAGGAGATGTCGTAACGATAGAGGTTTCCCTTATCGGCCGGGCAGCCTTAAGAAATATAAAGAATCTAAAAATAGTTGCCGCGTCCGTTCGGGACGCAAGCGGCGTTATACATGTCACATGGTTTAACATGCCTTTTCTTGCAAGAACTTTAAAGCCCGGGACATACTATATATTAAGAGGGCGCGCGGCAAGAAAATACAGCGGCCTTACTGTAGAACAGCCGCAGATTATTTCTAAACAGGAATATTTTAATAAAAAAAATAAGCTTATGCCGGTATATTCTCTCACTGCCGGAATTACTAATAATAATATCAGCAAGGCGGTAAGCCAGTCTCTTGCATGTGTTGGAAGGGAACAGGATATTCTTCCGGCATATATAAGAAAAAAATACAATCTGGTATCGTATGCGAAGGCGGTAAATGCCATTCATTTTCCCGAAAGTGACGAGAGTCTTAAAGAGGCAAGAAAGAGACTTGTGTTTGAAGAGTTTTTCAGGTTTATCGTTTCTTTGCGGGTTATGAAGACGGAGAATAAGAAAAACAGCATTGACAGAATCTATAAATCGTGCCGCATGTGCGATAAACTAACGGATAGTTTGCCGTATAAGCTTACTGACGCACAGAAGAAGGCATGGCTTGAAATAAAAAACGATATGTCTTCCGGTTATGTTATGAACAGGATGGTGCAGGGAGACGTTGGTTCCGGTAAAACTATAGTTGCAATACTTGCGCTGTTATATAACTGTGAAAACGGCTATCAGGGCGCTATGATGGTTCCGACTGAAGTTCTTGCCGTGCAGCATTATGACGAATGCGTCAGGCTTCTTGAGCCGTTTGGCGTGACTGTAGTCCTGCTTACGGGCAGTATGACGGCAAAGCAGAAAAGAAACGCGTATGAGAGTATTGGCGCTGGCAGTGCGGATATTGTTATTGGAACTCACGCGCTAATACAGGATGGTGTGAAATATAATAACCTTGGTCTTGTAATTACGGACGAGCAGCACAGGTTTGGTGTTAATCAAAGGAAGAATCTTTCGGAAAGAGGAGTCCGCTGCCATACGCTGGTAATGAGCGCGACGCCGATACCGAGAAGCCTTGCGCTCATTTTATACGGAGATATGGACATGTCCGTCATAGATATGATGCCGGCCGGCAGAATACCTGTCAAAAATTGCGTTGTTGACACATCGTACAGAAATACCGCATATAAATTTATGGAAAAACAGATATCGGATGGAAATCAGGTATACATTATATGTCCTATGGTTGAGCAGAATGACGATATAGAGGCTGAGAGCGTAATCGAGTATACGCATAATCTCAGAGAATGTATGTCCGGAAATATACGGATAGACGCACTGTACGGTTCTATGAAAAATTCAGAAAAAAATGATATAATGCGGCGGTTTGCCGAACATAGGACCGATATACTCGTCTCTACGACGGTTATTGAAGTTGGAATCAATGTTCCAAATGCAACGGTAATGATGATAGAAAATTCCGACAGATTTGGACTTGCGCAGCTTCATCAGCTAAGAGGAAGGGTTGGAAGAGGAAACCGTCAGTCGTATTGTATATTTATGAGCGGCAGCAATAGCAAAGTCTCAATGGACAGGCTGAAAGTGTTGAATAACTCCAATGATGGATTCCATATAGCGTCCGAGGACCTTAAGCTTAGAGGACCCGGCGAGCTTGCAGGAATCAGGCAGAGCGGCGAGCTTGCATTTGAGCTTGCGGATATATATGAGGACGCCGACATACTGAAGATGGTCGACGAAGCGGTTAAAAGCATCGACCTGAATGACTATAGCGAGTCTTGCGGCGCTACGCTTTGAAAAAAGAAAACCAGCTGTTTTCATTCAGCTGGTTCCCTTTTTTTGATGCTGGTACTTTTTTATTTACCTGCCATGTTCTGTTCCTGGGCTTTAATCATCTTACGAACCATCTCGCCGCCTACAGAACCGTTCTGGTAAGAAGAAAGATCTCCGTTATATCCATTCTTTAATGGAACACCAATCTCTGATGCAACCTCCATCTTGAAGCGGTCCATTGCTTCCCTTGCTTCCGGAACCTCAACTCTGTTTCTTCCCTTTGACATAATATACGCCTCCTTTTTAGAAGTTTACAGCCTGTTCGTTGGCTGTAATGTTATTATGTGAAAAATTTAAAATAATAAACTGGAAACTCTTTGTTGAAATTACAGAAAATGTAATGTTGTGTAATTTTGATATTTTATTATTTTTATATTGTATTTTCTCATGGTCTGCGATTTGTAAAAAGCAAATGCGGACAGCAATGTCAGGAAGAAATGTAAGTCAAAAATAAAATGTATGTAATATAATTAAGGAAAATCCGAAAGGTAAGAAGATGATTGCTATGACAATGACAAAGGTAG
>JAAVXK010000137.1 GCA_022790615.1 Lachnospiraceae bacterium | reverse complement strand
GCAAACATTTTTACGGCGTCGTCGGTTGACATCGACATCTTCTTAAATGTCATGTCGCGTTTTACATATTCATGCATCTTTTCAGAAACTTTAGCAAGAAGGCCGTCGTCAAGCTTTACTTTCCCCTCAAACTCGCAATAGTATGCGTTGCCGATTGTAGCCTCTATCGCAACCTTATCCACATTGTCATGGCCGACAACATTATACATGGCCTTTAGCATAAGCATGGAAAGACCTCTTATGTATATGCTGTTACCAATTACCGTATCCGTTGTAACGAATGACAGTTTGCAGTCTTTCTCAATTCTCTTATTCAGTTCCGTAACTTTTCCGTTTCTTATCGCCGCAATTATATCATATCTGTACAGATGTGAATATTCTCCGGCAATGTCCTTTATCCTGGTCCCTGCGTCATATTTTTTTGTCTTTCCCTCAATGAAAACCTTTACTTCACTCATATGCCGTTACCTCCTCACTCATGTAAAACAATATTTAATACATGTTCGATCATCCGATTCTTGTTTTTAATTGATTCTATGCAGCCAATCTGTGTCAGAGTCTTATTCCCTACTTTGTCAAGGTCATTAATAATTCTTGTATTCTTCTCGCGGTTGTCTGACAGATACTGTACAAACACTTTATTTTTATCGTCGGCAAGTTTCCTGCCGTATATGTATTCCCAGTCTTCCTCATAACATTCGCTTCCGCGGACGGCTTTTATGACTACATAATATTTGGAATCTTCATATACCATGTCCTCATGGGATATTGCATAGCCGTTATCATGAAGCCAACGCCTGACTTTCCACACCTCAGACTGCGGCTGCAAAATAAGTTCCCCACATTCATCATGCGCCCAAGGGGATTTTTCAAGAATATCCGTCATAAGGTTTCCGCCCATACCGCTTATTATAACAGACTTTATGCCATACTCCGGTTTTATCCCTTCAAGCCCGTCTGCTTTCATTACGCTTATCGAATTCTCACAATTATATAGTCTGACGTTATCCAACGCCCTTAATACGGGGCCGTCGTTTATGTCCATCGCATAGACATGCGGCGATATATTATTTTTTACAAGGTAAATAGACGTATATGCATGGTCGCACCCTACATCAGCTGCAATATTCCCGGGACTAACACAATCCGCAACGCATTTTAACCTATCCGAAAGCTGCATGATACCCCCCTTTATCGCTACAACACATTACGCAAAACGCTCTCATGAATAATACTCTGTGCATTGTGTTCTTTTTAGTCAAGATAATCCCTTAGTTTACGGCTCCTGCTGGGATGTCTGAGTTTTCTCAGCGCCTTGGCCTCAATCTGTCTGATACGCTCCCTGGTAACATCAAATTCTTCTCCGACCTCCTCGAGCGTCCTTCCCTTGCCGTCGTCAAGGCCGAATCTGAGGCGCAGAACTTTCTGTTCCCTCTCTGTAAGCGTATCGAGAACCTCGGCGAGCTGTTCCTTCAAAAGCGTGAAAGCCGCAGCCTCCGCCGGAACAGGGACGTTTTCATCCTGTATGAAATCTCCGAGATGGCTGTCCTCCTCCTCTCCGATAGGGGTTTCCAGGGATACCGGCTCCTGTGATATTTTCTGTATTTCCCTGACCCTGTCAACCGGAAGCTTCATCTCCTCGGCAATTTCCTCGGGATAGGGTTCTCTGCCAAGTTCCTGCAGAAGCTGTCTCTGAACCCTGATTAGCTTGTTAATCGTCTCAACCATATGAACCGGGATTCGTATCGTCCTCGCCTGATCCGCAATAGCCCTTGTTATTGCCTGACGAATCCACCATGTAGCATAGGTACTGAACTTAAATCCCTTATTATAATCAAATTTCTCCACGGCTTTGATAAGTCCGAGATTGCCTTCCTGAATAAGGTCAAGAAATAACATACCGCGGCCTACATATCTCTTTGCGATACTTACTACAAGCCTTAAGTTCGCCTCGGCAAGTCTTTTTTTAGCATCCTCGTCTCCAGACTCCATCCTCTTTGCAAGATTGATTTCCTCCTCTGCCGTAAGAAGGGGTACTTTTCCTATTTCTTTGAGATACATCCTGACGGGGTCCTCGACACTGATTCCCTCCGGAACCGACAAATCAATATTTTCGAGGTCCTCTTCCTCCTCCTCACATTCCATCTCAAGAATAAGCTCGTCCGTAACGTCGGTGTCCTCCGTCATTCGCAGCACATCCACGCCGTTTTTCTCAAGATAGGCATATACGCTCTCAAGTTTGTCAGGAGAGAGAGACATATCCTTAAAATATTTGTTGATATCTTCCTGCATCAAAACATTTTTTTCCTTTTTAGCAAGTTCTACCAATTCATTCATTTTTTCTGTAAATTTAACTATACTTTAGTCCATTACAGTACCTCCTGTCTTATAATAACTTAACCATCCTACAAAGAAATATGCAGTTTCTCTAATTGTGACATCATAACCATCAGCTTTTGAAGTTCTTCCGGCCGTGATGCATTTCTTGCGAGACGGTCAATATTTTGTTTCCTGATTCTCTTTACAATCTCATTAAGAACCTTTTCTTTTTCCGTCTTGTCAAAATCCTCCTCCGGAAGATGACGTTCAAATAATCCCGCCACTATCGTCTGTTCATTTACATCCTCAAACCTGTTAATTATCTTTGCGGGGCTGACAGTCCCGCAATTCTCATACTCGTCAAATACATACCTTGCAACAAGACTGTAAGGTTCTTCAAAGAAATCCTCAGCATCAAGCCATCCGGAAATCCTGTTTATCAGCTCCGGTTCATTTGAGAGCCAGGTAAGCAGCAACCCCTGCGCCTGGCCTATTCCGTCTTCCTTAACGCGTTCCTTTTTCTTTGTGTAGCTTATGTTCTCCTTTATGCCTGCAATGCCCGCGCTCTGTTTTGCAACCAGCTTTTTTAAATCGTCAATTCTTATATTGTATTTTAATGCCAGCGCCTCTATATAATTATTTCTCTCAAGCTCGTCCTCAAACGAGAGAAGCTTTTTTGCCATCGCATTGTAAAACCCGGTTTTTTGTTCAGGGTCCGAAAAGTCATAATCTCTCTCAAGAATCATAACCTCAAACGCAAAGCTGCCCTGGGCGTCTTCAATTCTTTTGCGGTACTCCGCGCTTCCAAGATTTTTAATAAACTCATCAGGGTCCTTGTACGGCCGCATATCAAGCACCTTGACGGACAGCCCCGCCCCCTTAAGTATCGGTATGGCCCGAAGCGCAGCCTTTACTCCGGCGCCGTCGCTGTCATACGTTATTATTACCCTTTCCGTATATCTTTTAATCAAACGGGCCTGAAATCCCGTAAGAGCGGTTCCAAGCGAGGCGCATGCCGATGCAAATCCCGCCTGATGGAGCGCTATAACATCCATATATCCCTCGCACAGCAAAAAAAACTTTTCACTTGACCGCCTTGCGTAATTTAACCCGTACAAATTACGGCTCTTGTCGAATATCGGCGTTTCAGGCGAGTTCATATATTTGGGAAGCGCATCTCCCAAAACCCTTCCTCCAAATGCTATCACATGGTTATTTACATCCATAATCGGGAACATTACCCTGTTCCAGAATTTCTCCTTTGCACCATACTTCTCATCAAAGTTTACAAGACCCGACGCTTTTAATTCGTCGTCACTGTATCCTTTGCTCTTTAAAAATCTATATAATCCGTTCCCTTTTCCGGTAAAACCCAGACCGAATCTCTTAATTGTTTCCGGGGTCAGTCCCCTGTCTGTAAAGTATGAATACCCTGTTTTTCCATCCGCAGAAATAAGTACCGAATAATAATATGTGGCGGCCTGCGTATGTATGTCTAACAGTCTCTTTTTCCTGTCGGCGGCCCTCCTCGACTCCTCGCTCTCATCAGCGTCGGGAAGGATTATTCCCGCCCTGTCTGCCAGCGCCGATATCGCTTCCCTGAACGATACGCTGTCATATTCCATAATAAACGTATATGCGTTGCCGCCTGCCCCGCATCCAAAACAGTGGTATATCTGTTTTTCACGGTTTACGGAAAAGGAAGGCGTCTTTTCATTGTGAAACGGACACAATCCTACATAGTTGCCGCCCTGTTTCTTCAGATTCACATATTGAGATATCAAATCAACTATATCTGTACGTTCTCTGATTTCCTCTACCAATTCGTCAGGATAGTACATGAATATCCTCCTGTTGCAAATTTAAACTGAAACGACGCTGACAGATTGATTCATCGTATATCAATCATGTATAACGCTGCTTTCACATAATATTCCATGTCCTTGGAATCGTAAGCTCTTTAAACATATTTGTGGCGTACCGGTCAGACATGCACGCAATATAATCGCACACGGCGCGCTCCGCTGAATCGCCTTTGTCAATCAGCCTGATAAATTCTTCAGGCATCTTTTCAACATTTCGCATATAATATTCAAACAGCTGGTTTATCACATATGTAGCCTTTTGTTCCTCTCCCTTGGCCGTAGGGTTTGTGTATACATTCTCAAACATATAAGTGCGAAGCCCCATAAAAGCCTTATATATATCATTCGACATACATATGTCATTTCTGCCGTCGCTCGTCAAAATAATATCGTGGATTATCGTATTAAGTCTATGTCTGGTATCATTTCCTAAGAGATCCGTATACTCTTTCGGAATATCCTCCTCCGACAAAATATGCGCCCTTATCGCGTCGTCAATGTCCGATGCAATATATGCAATCTTATCGGACAGCCTTACAATCTTTCCCTCAAGCGTGGCAGGCGTACAGGAAGTCTGATGGTTTCGTATACCATCGCGGACTTCATATGTAAGGTTCATGCCGCTTCCGTCATTTTCAAGAATTTCGACAAGCCTGACTCCCTGCTCGTTATGTGAAAACCCCTCCGGACAGAGCTTGTCAAGTGCCCTCTCGCCACAGTGCCCGTAAGGGGTATGTCCAAGGTCGTGACCGAGTGCAATCGCCTCCGTCAGTTCCTCATTAAGACGGAGCGCTTTCGCAATAGTCCTGGCATTTTGCGAAACTTCAAGTGTATGTATAAGCCTTGTCCTGTAATGATCGCCCTGCGGCGCGAGGAATACCTGCGTCTTCTGCTTCAGCCTCCTGAAAGCTTTGCAATGTAGGATTCTGTCACGGTCTCTCTGGTATACGGGCCTTATATCGCAAGGTTCCTCATATCTGTCGCGTCCCTTTGACTCGTCACTGAACGACGCGTGCCGGCATAAAATCTCATGCTCCCTCTGTTCAAGCCTCTGCCTGATATTCAAAGTGTTATCTATCGTACGAACCCCTCCTGTCGAAATTTAGGGAAACGCTTAAAGCGCTATATACTCCACATATATATAATTACAACAAAAAAAAGGGGAATCCTTTTTTTTGCAGCAATTTTTTATTCTCGCGTACGCAACGGTCCCAAGCGTCCGGTGGAAGCTTGGCTAGAGCGTGCTGCGGGGTATTTGACTTTATCGCATCGAAAATACGCATCCGCAGTAATTCTGCCTGTACAGATTATACTTTTGTGACAGTTCTACACTTGTCTTGTATCCGTTTTTTTTCTTAAAATCTGACGGCAGCCATTTTACCCCGTACTGTTCCGACAGTATAGAGCCAATCTCGTTTATTTTTGCGGCATTTTTCAGCGGGCTTATCGACAATGTCGTACAAAAATAATCATAATCTTTTTTTACCGCATATGCAGCCGTCTTTGCAAGACGCAGCCGGTAACATTCAAAGCACCGCTCGCGCCCTTCCGCGCACTCTTCCAGTCCCCTGACTGCACCGTAAAACTCATCCGGGTTATAATCAAGGTTGGCATAATCTACTTTATTCCGAAACTCCATCCCAGTTATCAGCCTTTTCAGTTCTTTCGCTCTTTTTTTATATTCAGTTTCCGTATTAATATTAGGGTTATAAAATAATACTGTAATGTCAAAATATTCAGACAGATAAACAAGACAATAACTGCTGCACGGTGCGCAGCACGCATGCAGCATTAACTTTGGAGTTGTATGTTCTCTACTTATATTATCAATTAGTTTATCAAGCTCTTTCTGATAATTAATATTATTCAATGTATTTCTCCAGATAATCAACTTACCCCGGCGTTAATTTGACTTCTCTCCAAGGAGTTTGTTAAGCGTCACGAGTCTGACGCAAATAGTAAATAATTCCGTAGCTTTTTCAAGCTCGTCAAGCGACGGGTACGACGGTGCAATCCTTATATTTGAATCTTTCGGGTCCTTTCCATACGGAAATGTAGCCCCGGCTCCCGTAAGGACAACCCCCGCTTCCTTAGCGGTCTTAACTATATTCTTTGCGCATCCTTCAAGTGAATTGAAAGAAATGAAATAACCGCCTTTTGGATTCGTCCAGTTTCCGATTCCGAGTCCGCCAAGCTCCCTTTCAAATATTTCATGAACAAGGCTGAATTTCGGTCTAAGCAGTTCGGCATGCTTTTTCATATGCTCAAGTATTCCGTTATAATCTTTAAAGAACCTGACATGTCTGAGCTGGTTAATCTTATCAGGACCGATTGTCTGCCATTTCAGCTGTGAAAGTATGTCGTCGATATTGGCTTTCGACGCAGCAAGCGCGGCAATTCCGGCTCCGGCAAACGATACTTTCGAAGTTGAACAGAACATGTAAACCATGTCCTCGGAACCGTTTTTCTTACATTCCGCATAAATGTCAAGAAGCTTATCCTTATCATCCGGAAACAAGTCATGAACGCAGTACGCGTTATCCCAATAGATTCTAAAGTCCTTTGCCGCAGGTTTAAGCGCCGCCATCCTTTTTACAACATCGTCAGAATATGTTATTCCGTCAGGATTAGAGTACTTTGGAACGCACCATATGCCCTTAACATCGGAATCCTTGTTAACATATTCCTCGACTATATCCATATCCGGTCCTTTCTCAGTCATCGGAACGTTTACCAAATTAATACCATGATATTCCGTCACTGAAAAATGCCTGTCATATCCCGGTACCGGGCACAGAAACTTGACATTTTCATTTTTAATCCACGGCTCGCTGCCCATGATTCCTTTTATTACCGCTTTCGTTACAACATCAAACATTATGTTAAGGCTGGAGTTCCCAAATATAATAACCTCGTCCTTGCTCACGCCGAGAATTCCGGCAACCAGTTCTTTCGCCTCAGGTATACCGTCAACTACTCCGTAGTTACGGCAGTCTACAGAGCTTGTAAGATCGGATGTGCTGTTAACAACATCTAACATCGGAAGAGAAAGGTCGAGCTGTTCCGGCGACGGCTTTCCTCTGGACATATCAAGCTTCAGCCCGAGGGCCTTTAATTCGTTATATTTATCTTCAACAATCTTTCGTTCTTTTTCTAACTCATTTTTGCTCATACTGCAATATTCCATGCTCATCAGTTAGCCTCCTTATGTCACTTTCGTATTACACTTATTTGCATTTTCCAATGTATTATACAACTTTGACAAAAAAATATCAAGAAAAATTTTTAATTTCCATTAAAAATCTGCAAACAGGAAAACCGACTATATTATAAAAATCACCTGAAATACCTTTAATATATTTTGCAAATACGCCCTGTACCGCATATCCACCCGCTTTATCATACGGTTCGTCACACGAAATATAATCATTTATCTCTTCCTCAGTCATCGGCACGACACTCACAGCGCTTTCCTCGACAAATGTTTTGACTGCATCCAGTTTATATCCGCCATTTCGGTCACCTATAAGTTTGGCAACGCTTACTCCCGTATGAACGGTATGGTCTCTTCCCTGCAGTTTTTCAATCATCTCGTAAGCATGGCCCCTGT
>JAAVXK010000047.1 GCA_022790615.1 Lachnospiraceae bacterium | reverse complement strand
GGTCTGCTTAAGACGGAAATAGTCGGACTGCTTTATTATATGGATGTTGTAAGCAGGGGGGGTAATTTCCCGCTAAGTATTGCGGGGTGTTATATACATATGGCTTTATTCTCAGTAATCATTATATTGTCAGGTTACAAGCTGTCGGTAAGAAAGGAGTTTTTGTAAAATGTGGGACAGTATTATAGTACAGGCATTGAGATATATGGTATATGGTCCTCCTTACTATGAAAACATATCCTATAACACTCGCGTTTCACTGCAGTATCTGATACCCACTTTTTTAATTATGCTGCTGGTAAGCAGAAAAACGAGCGGATTATATAGAGGTTATGGAATACTGCAGGTAATACGCGGCGTCAGCAGAAAAAGGATGATATTGCTGCTGTATGCAAGGTTAGTCGGTCAGGTGTTAAAGTATTTGGGTCTGTATTATCTCGGAATCGTAATTTTTACATATGTTTTATACATAGGAGGAAATAATATTCTGCCTGAAGAATTGGGAAAAGGGGTATTGCAGACGGACGGCTCCGTATTTGGAGGAAATCTGATTATGGCTGCATTCATGTATATAACGGTATATGTAGTAATTGCTCTTGCGTTGTCATTCGCAGAACATTTTGTATCGGATAAAACAGCATATGTAATATTGATTACAGTTGTCTTTGTAATGATGGAACTGGATAATCTGATAGTGGTTACCGGATTGCCGAAATGGCTGCATTACATTTTAATCTATAATTTTGCATACGGATTAAGAAATGGAATATATAGTGAAGGTTCAGTAGTAACAGAAATGATGGTACTGTCTGTTACAGTTTTAGTAATTGTTGCGGGGAGTGTCAGATTGTACGGCAAAAAAGATTTGGTATGAAGAGGATGATTATTATGATAGTAATTGACAATGTCAGTAAAACATTAAAAGGTAATAAAGTGCTGGATAATATAGACTATGTGTTTGTAGAAGGTAAAATATACGGGCTGTTTGGACGAAACGGATGCGGAAAAACCATGTTCTTGAGAATGGTAGCAGGGCTGATAATTCCTGATGAGGGAACAGTTACAATTGATGGAAAGGTTTTGCAGAAGGATATATCATTTCCAGAATCAACAGGTATAGTAATAGAGCATATGGAAATGCTTCCTGAATACAGTGCATACGACAATTTGAAGATACTTGCAAAAATTAATAAGATTGCAAGTGATGAAGATATAATAAAAGTTATTCAGGATGTGGGACTTGACCCATATTCCAAAAAGAAAGTCCGTAAATATTCTCTTGGCATGAAACAGAGGCTTAATATTGCCCAGGCAATTTTTGAAAATCAGAAGATTATATTATTGGATGAACCTACCAACGCAATTGATGAGGACGGAATACAGTTAATATATGAAAAATTAAAGGAATTGAGAGCAGATGGTGCAACAATAATCATGGCAACCCATAATAAGGAGGATATTGAAGAATTGTGTGATGCAATCATCAGAATAGATGGAGGTAGAATAGTAAATGAATAAGTCAAAAGTAATAACAGGAGTTATTATGGTAGTGTTATGCATCATAGCTGTAGTGGTTCTAAATACAGATATGATAGTGAAAACGGGTCAGAATGATAAGAGTGCAGCTGCAGATGAAAATGTCAAAAAGAATGAAGACAAGATAATAACGCAGGATGAAAGTAACAATATAGATGACTACAAGACAGAAGAAGACGGAACTGTGACCAAAGTGGATGACGGACTTAGTCTGACAGCAGGAAAGTACGATTTTGGGGATGAATTAATTATAGGTATATATGAGTTTACTTCCCAGTCGGATGGCATGAGAATTAACGGAAAAGTTCTTAATAAGGGTTGTAAATTACTGAATTATTATGGTGTATCTGAAGATAAACCTTTATACATAACAGGAGATGGAACTGTAATTGCCAACATGAACACAGAGGCTGAGAAGAAAATGGAAGATGACAAAGTTGTTATAACCAGCTCAGGTTATTATTGCGATATACTTTTGTTTAACAGGAAAGATATTATGGAAGGTGACGTAAATGTGTATAGCAGGGGGCTGCCGGAAGGCAGTGGTCCCATTGTTATTAAGGAAGTAGATTTGTATGGTAATGAATATGGAACGTTTATGTTAAACAGTGATTCAGAATGTCTGCAATTCAAGGTCTCTCCCGGACAGTGGTTTTATGTTGACTTTGGAGAAGAAACTGTGGATTGGGGATGTAAGCTGGTAGTGGAAACAATAGGTGAGGAATTAGATTCTGCCTGCGCCCTAATTTCAATATAATGCTCGACAATCTCTTTCTGAATTGCCGGCGGATACATCAGAACTGTGTATGTATTTCCTTTCTTGCTTATTTTTTCAGTGGTGACAATTTCTTTGGATAGTCCAAGTTCCGTCTGTACCTGAACTATACGGCCGTCAATCTGTGTTTCTTCAACATATCCCACCTGTGTCAAAAATCTGAAAATGTCGGTTCCAAATAAATGTTTTACGTTATCCGCAGATGTAATCCTGTTCAACTCATCTTTGATTTCGGATATATGATATAAATCTTTATATTCAAACTTATCGCCGTCTTCCGGGTTAAGGTAAAACGGCCCTTTTTGTTTTTTACGCTGTTTTCCTGACGTTGCCTTCTCTCCAAACACATCCTCATTATCGGCTATACAGGTGGCGGAATCCGGACTATCATTCAGAAATGCGGTTATCGCATCGATAAACCTGTCGCCGTATTTATCGTATTTTGCCTCGCCTACACCGGATACACTCAGCATAGATGTTTTGTCACGCGGCGCTTTGTCGCTCATATCGATAAGTGTATTATCACTGAAGATGATATATGGCGGTATGCCCGCCTCTCTGGCAATCGTAAGCCGGAGTTTCCGAAGAATGTCAAATAATTCATACCCTGCTTTTGTAAGTTTATCCGTACTTTTCCTGTTCCGTCCTGCCGCCTGCCGTTCATACTCCCCGTCCCTGTATGTCCGAACCAGGACATGCGTACCTGGGTTTTTAAGCGGAGCTATATTCCCCATACGGATTACACTGTATTTATCCGCAGTCTGATAAAGATACCCGTGCATGATCATCTGGCTGATAAGCAGCCGGAGTTCGGATTCGGAACGCTCCCTAAGGATACCGTATGTTTTATAGTCTGTTGTACCGAGCTCCTTTAATCTGGCTCTGTTGGCGCCAAGAAGCGTACCGAGGATGATATTCAGACCATATCTTCCTTTCGTCTCCCAGACACAATTGACGACCTGTTTTGCGTCTTCGGTCATGTCAATTTCCGAAAATTCGCGATGACAATTCCCACAGCTGTCACAGGGTGTTCCACGCTTCTCTCCAAAATACGCGAGGATATAATTGCGAAGACATCCCGAAGTCCTGCAATAGCCCTCCATTACCTGAAGTCTTCTTGCATCACGCTGTTTGATAAGCTCAATATCTTCCTGCGGAATATCAGTAAAGTCTTTATTCTCAAGCAGGAACCTGTTTATCATAATATCCTGCGCCGAAAACAGCAAAATACACTGAGCCGGCTCGCCGTCCCTGCCCGCACGCCCGGCTTCCTGATAATAATTTTCCATGCTCTGGGGCATATTGTAATGAATGACAAATCTTACGTTGGACTTGTCGATTCCCATTCCAAATGCGTTCGTTGCAACGATTACCGGCGCTCTGTCATAGATAAAATCGTCCTGACTTTCTTTCCTGGCTGCGGTGTTCATTCCGGCATGATATCTTGTCACGGGTATTCCCGCACCGGAAAGCAGCTCATATAATGCGTCCGTATTCTTCCTTGTGGCGCAGTATATGATGCCGCTATCGTCAGGGCGCTTTTTGATATATTCCAGTACATAGTCATCTTTCTTCTTTGTAGTCTCCACATCTAAATAGAGATTCGCCCGGTTAAAACCGGTGACAACAATTTTCGGGGCCTGCAGCTTCAGCACACAGGAGATATCTGCTTTCACTTCTTCCGTAGCCGTTGCGGTAAATGCGCTTACGACGGGTCTCGTTCGCAGGCGGTCTATAAAATCCACAATTTTCAGGTAACTCGGTCTGAAATCCTGTCCCCACTGAGAGATACAATGTGATTCATCGACTGTTATCATTGATATGTCAATCCGCTCAGTGAACTCCGTAAATTCATAGCTTTCAAGGCGTTCCGGCGCGACATACAGAATTTTATATGTACCTTCCGCAGCTTTCGCATACACCCTTGATATCTGGGATTCCGTCAGTGACGAATTGATATACCCGGCATGAATCCCGGCTTCATTTAATGCCTTTACCTGATCCTGCATTAGAGATATGAGCGGAGATATAACGATTGTAATCCCCGGCAAAAGCATCGCCGGCACCTGATAGCAGACAGATTTGCCCGCGCCGGTCGGCATAATGGCCAATACATCTTTGCCCGTAAGGATAGCGTTAATGATTTCCTCCTGCCCGGGCTTGTATGAATCATATCCGAAGTATACTTTTAATGTTTCTTTTGCATCCATATTTACACTCACCATCCCTGAATTTTTATATTAGAGCCAAATGTCATTTCCAGAAGTTCGGCCGCAATATCTTTGCTGCGGACTCTCATCAGATTGTCCTCAGCGTCTTCCTTTGACAGCAGGTTCATGCTTCCATACCAAACAATCTCATTATCGATTACCGCATAATGTTCACAAAAATCTTTTGCGAGCCGAATTTCAAAACCTGCTTTTCGAAGTCTTTCCATAAGCTCCATTCGAACATCATCCCTGCCATACTTGTAGGCATCGGGATGCCATGTAACAATGGTTACTTTAACTCCTAACTCCTGACTTTTACCGAGCACGGTTATGATGCGATTTACTTTCTGATTGTTTAATCTCGGACTGGATATTATGACCCCTGACCGGGCATCTTCAACATCTCTCCAATAAGTCTCGGCATAGTTATCTATATCGTATATCGCATTCGCTTTCTGCCTCTCTCCGTCCATGCTGACGCAAAGCTCATATCCAATCTTTTTATATGCCTTTAGCCTTGCGGCGTACATTTTATCGAATTTTGGAATGTGGCTGTCAACATAATCGTACACTATGACATTTTCTTTGCCCTCATAATCACGATTAAGACGGCCGACATACTGCTCAACCACATTCTCTCCTGAAACCGGAGTTGCCATGAACAGTGTATCAAGCCTCGGAAAATCAAATCCTTCTCCAAGCAGAGATCCTGTTCCCACCAGAATAAGTTTGTCTGAGTCGACCGCCGCATTCAACTCTTCCACTTGAGCCCTGCGTGCTTTTGTACCATTTGAACCCGTAAGCAAAATTATTTTATCGGCATATTTTTTAAGTCTTTCGGATAACTTCTTTGCATGGTCAACGTATTTCGTCAAAACGACCGGAGTTCTTCCTGCCTTCACACAATCCGCTATATCCCTGATGATCTGTTCATCCCGAACATCATTGTTTCTTATCAGTTCATAGGCATCATTGCCATATGGCGTCTTAGATAAATGATGAGGCTTTACCGTCCGTGTAAAACGAGGATATACCAGATGGTCGATATTCTGCTCCTCGGCTCTATCCTTTGCCGTAAATCTATACCTGATTGGTCCAAGAAGAAACTCATTTATCTTTTCTTTGCCATCACCGCGTTTCGGTGTCGCTGTCACTCCATAAACATACTTAGCATTGATCTCCTGAAGCACTTCTATGGCACTGTCTGAGGCGGCGTGGTGACATTCGTCAAAATATACCTGCGTGTACTCTTTCAGCATCGGATGAAAGCCGTCTTTCTTCTTCAGGGAGCGGATCATTGCCACATCCACTATGCCGGTCAGGGTATCATGAGCCCCCTGGAGATTTCCGATTAAAGATTTTCTTTTTCTCGTTTGTCCGGTCTTTGTTTTATATTCCGGCAGTTTCTCATCTATTTCCAAAAACTCATTCAACCGCTCAAGCCATTGGTTCATCAGATCCGCCCGGTCTACGAGTATTAAGGTGCTTACGCCCTTTCGTGCAATCATATCACAGCATACCACCGTCTTCCCGAAAGCAGTTGCGGCATGCAGAATACCCGTTTCATGTTCAAGCATGGTTTCCACAGCCGGAACCTGCGATTCCCGCAATTCACCCTTAAAAGAAACTTTGATCTTCCGGCCTTTCGTCCTCTTATCCTCTATATCATACTTAATTTCGGCATTATCAAATCGCTTTAGAATATCTTCCTTAAGCCCGCGCGGCAAGACAATATATTTTCCTTCATCATTTCCAAGGTAAATGAATCTGGACTCATTATAATTGGGTATATCCATAGCCTGATTCTGAAAATATTGCTTATTTGAAAATGTTGCCATGCGGCGGAGCTGTCTCTTTGCCCTGTTCGACATTCCGGATGAATCAATGTAGATTCGATCAGCCAACACGATATGTACAACATCTTTTATACCGCCTGGGTCAATCTCAGAATTCTTATCCCATGGCGCGTCGTTAGTATTATCTTCGCCTGTATTGCCTGTGCTGTACCATAAAGAAAGATAATCCTCTATCTCCTGTCTGGTTAATCGTTTCGTACCGGCAAGCACTTTTAACTGGTCTTCATATGCGTTCCAATTTTCATCAACAAAAGCGCTGTTCCCTTCTTTCAGAGCCATGCCCTGCAGTGGAAGTGCAATGACATTCCCAAGCCCTTCCTCAGGAAGAACGTCCTGCGCCGGTATCATACGGTCATAGTACTTGAAAGATTTAAGGTTTACCGATTCTGCACCTTTTTCAAGCAGTGCAAACCCAAATCGCCTGGCGAGTCCGGCAGGGATCATCTCCTTAAAAAATATCCACAGATGCGCACCTTTTCCTGATCGCGACCGTTCCACAACAGCATCCACATTCAGATTCCTGCAAATGCGGCGCAGGGCATTTAATTCCTCTTTCCAACTGTCATCTGTATTCGCATGGTCTTCCCGGTCTGCACCTTTTGCATGATTATCAAAGTCGAACACAAGCAGCTGACACAGATTATTCTCCAAGATCG
>JAAVXK010000108.1 GCA_022790615.1 Lachnospiraceae bacterium | reverse complement strand
TACATTTTCAAGAGTCAGGCCCACCAATGCCAGCCGTTCTTCCATTACGTCAAACGCCCCGTTAATCTGCTCCTCAATAGTACCGCCTATATTGCGGGCGCAATAATTTAAAAAACAGAAATCACCCGCTTTGATTATTCCCGAGTGCGCCCAATTCTCATTGACGTCGTATCTTTTAATTTCTTTCATAATTTATACTCCTTAATCTGATATTTTGCTGCAAAAATGTCGTATTAAAAGCGGCGGATTATCGCTTAAGTATGTAAAAGAAACTAACTGTTGATTATCGTGCCCTTGTATTTGCCCTTATAACGAGCAAGTGTAAGGGTAATTTTATAGATATCTAATAATTAGTTAGAGTATTATACATTATAAGGCAGCATAATAATAATTACAATATTAATTTTTTATAACGCCGCTTTACTTTACTTGCCATCAAAGAGGTATTATTATATAATATTTTCTAAAATAGAGTGGTAAAGTACCATAATCACATTGTAACTATGCATGATAAGTCATAGAATACAGTTCAAAATCGGTTTTTGCTCATGTCTATAAATATCTAAATGAGGGGGGTGATGGTGCAATATAATCCAAATGGTTTGAACCGGACGGAATACATTGTGCCGAATTGAATGAAACTACAGAACAAAACATGGCGGCCGGTTATGTATGCGCTTATTATCATGACTGCGGTGCTCGTTATATTTTACATATACACAACACAGAACAAGGCGCGTATTCAGGAGCAGAACCGGATATATGCCGAAGACTGTGCCAGACAGGTGGCAGACCGTATAGAAAGTGAATTTAATAACGCGCTGCAGCGTATCCAGAACAACGCATATCTTGTCAGCGCAGGAGGAAACGGCGCGCACATCAGCGCGGGGCTTCTTAAGGAACTTGAGGATAATACGACATTTGACGCCGTCCGATTTACAAATGCAGACGGTATGAACCTTGCCTCAGACGGAAAAACAAACGACAGCTCGGACAGGGAGTTTTTTACACGAGGAATGCAGGGCGAGAGCGGACTGCAGACTGTAGAGGAGTCCAGACTTACCGGCAAGCCAATGATGGTATTTTACGCCCCGGTATACAGCAATGAAGATATTGTCGGAGTTTTTTTGGGACTTTACTTTGCGGAGGATTACTTAAAAAATATGCTTTCCACTAATTACTTCGGCAAGCCCGCCGATGTGTTTCTATGTACACAGGACGGCGAGGTTATTGCAGATTCAGGCAATGGGACTTACGGAGACGACCTGTTTGATTCACTGACAAAGTCGGGCGTTATCGATTCCAGAACTGCCGAAACCGCAAAAACCGCATTCATGGATGGAAGCAACGCCTCGCTCATTTGCAGTAAGGGCTGCAAAACAGACAATCTCTGCGTAATGCATCTTCCTGCGTATGACTATGTCCTCGTACAGGCTTTTCCAAAAAATATTACACAGACAATGGTAAAAAGGGCAAATCTGGCGGGCGTTATATTGGAAATCTGTCTGATAGCCCTGTTCGTAATCTATATCGTCTTTCTCGTAATCCGTGCGAAAAGACAGCGCAAGAAACTGGAGGAGGAAAACAAGTTTATTGGAGATGTACTACGCGGCGTGAACATACTTTTTGCTTCACGGTATTTCGTTGTTGATTTAGACAACGACCGTTACTCATATCTGTCGGGAGTGGGGCCGCTTAACAGCCGCATACCAATGGACGGCACATACAGCGAAATCATAGACTTTCATGCCGCAGACATCATAGAAGATGAAGGCAAAGAGGCGTTTCGTCACTTTGCCCAGATTAATACGGTCAGAGAGAATCTATCCAAAAAAGATTCTATCGTTCATGAATGTCATGTCACCCGCGACGGGAAAGAAGAATGGGAACATTTAATAGCAGTATGCTTAGAACGTAGAGACAAAAAACCCATCCGGGTTTTATACGTACGCCAGAACGTCACGGAGCTGAAACAGAAAGAACAGCGCGAACAGCGTGAAAGAGCTGTATTGAACAGAAAGGAACGGCAGTACCGTATCGCCATAATGTCCAATTCCTTCAGCGCTTTTGAGTGCAATCTGACAAAAGACCGGATAAATCAGGACATTACACGTACGGATAACGGTGAAAAAATCTCGCTGTTGAAGCGGGCAGGGCTGTCATTTCCATGCAAAGCCTCCGAATGTTTCGAAAAGTGGAAACAATTCATCCTGCCGGAATCACTGGAAGACTATTCCACAGCGGTAAATGTGGATTATCTTAAAAACCGGTATGAACAGGGCGACATGGAGGTCGATGTGGACTATTGGGCCAATGCGGGTAAAGGAGTACCCATGTGCGTACGTCAGTCTTTCATTATGACTCGCGACGAGGATACCGGCGACCTTATCGCAATGGTAGTGTCAAAGGACATCACAGAACAGGTCGGAAAACAGCGGGAGCAGACGCAGGCTTTGCAGGACGCTCTTATGCAGGCGCAGCATGCCAATCAGGCTAAGACCACTTTCCTGTCAAACATGAGCCATGATATACGCACGCCTATGAACGCTATTATTGGATTTGCCACTATTGCGGCCAGCCATATTGAGCGCACGGAACAGGTGCGGGAATGTCTGCAGAAAATCCTTTCTTCCAGCAATCATCTGTTAGGACTCATTAACGACATATTAGATATGAGCCGTATTGAGAGCGGAAAACTGCAGATACATAATCAGGAATGTAATATTCCGGAACTTATGCACAATCTTGTAAACATTATTCAGCCGCAGGTAAAGGCAAAACAGATGGAGATGTTCATAGACACATTTGGCGTAGCCAACGAGGATGTTATAGCAGACCCGCTGAAACTGAACCAGATATTTATTAACCTGATGGGTAACGCCGTCAAATATACTCCGGCAGGCGGAACGGTAACTTTTCGTATCACACAGCAAACGACCTTTAAGCATGGATGGGGCGATTTTATTTTCATAGTCAAAGATAACGGAATTGGTATGTCGCAGGAGTTTGTGAAACATATTTTTGAGCCTTTTGAGCGTGAATCAACCGCTACGAGAAGCGGTATACAGGGCGCCGGGCTTGGCATGCCCATAACGAAAAGTATTGTAGATATGATGGGAGGAGAGATCACCGTAGAGAGCGAAGTGGGAAAAGGAAGTACTTTCACGGTAAAAATTCCGCTGCAGCTTCAGGATATAGAAAAAACCGCCGAACAGATTCAGGAACTGGAGGGACTACGCTCTTTGGTTGTGGACGATGATTTTAACGTCTGTGACAGCGTAAGCAAAATGTTGAAGAGTATAGGTCTTCGATCCGAATGGACAACATCCGGCAGGGAGGCTGTATACCGTGCAAAATCTGCTTATGAAGAAGGAGACCCTTACCATACCTATATCATTGACTGGCAGATGCCGGAAACCAGCGGAATAGAAACCGCAAGAAAAATCCGAAGCGTTGTAGGGCAGGACGCGCCTATAATTATTCTTACCGCCTATGATTGGACGGATATAGAAGCGGAGGCGAAAGAGGCCGGCGTTACCGCATTCTGTGCAAAACCGCTTTTTATGTCCGACTTAAAATCTGCACTGTTAGCGGCAAATAACATCGGCGATTCAAATATGCCGGATGCAGGCGTTGTATGGACAGAAACCGATTATAGTGGAAAGAGGCTTCTTTTAGTAGAGGATAATGAACTCAATCGTGAAATTGCGGAAGTCATTTTAGGAGAAGCCGGGTTCTCGATAGAAGCTGCGCCTGACGGTACTGACGCAGTATCTATGATAGAAAAATCTACGGAAGGTTATTACGACGCGGTACTGATGGACGTACAGATGCCGGTTATGAATGGATACGAAGCTACAAAGGCAATTCGCGCCATGCACCGAAAAGACGTGAAAACCCTGCCTATAATTGCCATGACGGCCAATGCAATGGAGGATGACAAGGAGGCTGCGCTTAAAAGCGGTATGAACGCCCATATTGCAAAACCGCTTGACATTGACCTGCTTATGAGCGTGCTTCGCCAATATCTTCATTAAAGAAAATTTATTCTAATAAAATTATAAAACAAGTAAATGATAGTTTTATATTTTTCTGCGTCAAATACCCCGCAGCTTGCTGCGGGGTATTTGACATGGTTTTTTTATAGCAAGTTCCCCGCCCAAGGGCGGGGGCGTGTTCAGTAAAAATTAATAGTTCCTGTATAATGCAACAAGCTTTCCAAGAATAACACAATCATCAACGATAATCGGTTCCATAGTATCGTTCTCAGGCTGGAGCCTGATATGTCCGTCTTCCTTGTAAAACGTCTTGATTGTGGCCGAGTCGTCGATAAGCGCAGCAACAATCTCACCGTTAAGCGCCGTATTCTGCCGCTTAATAACAACGCTGTCGCCGTCAAGAATTCCTGCGTTAATCATGCTGTCTCCCTTTATATGCAGCATAAAGAAGTCTCCGGACGGAAGATTTTCTGAAAGCAGCGGGAAATAACCCTCTATATTCTCTGTCGCCAGTATCGGGGTTCCGGCAGTTATTGTACCAACGATTGGAACGTTGACCATATCCCTTCTCGTCAGATTAAACTCGTCGTCAATAATTTCAATTGCCCTAGGTTTGGTAGGGTCCCTTCGGATATAGCCGTTTTTTTCAAGCGTTTCGAGATGTGCGTGAACAGAAGACGTTGATTTAAGATTAACAGCCCTGCATATTTCCCTGACTGCCGGGGGATATCCTTTATCCAAAATCTCTGATTTGATATATTCAAGTATCTGCTGCTGCTTATCGCTTATACGTCCGTTACCCATAAAATCATCCTTTCAATAAATTAAATTGTTTACAGTATAACACAAACAAACATATGTGTCAAACGAATGTTCTATAGACAACAACAATTAAAATGGTTATAATAAAAATCAACTGCTTTGTAACCGGATTGTACTATCCGGTGCATGCGCACAGATATAATTTATTTTTACTAACAGGGGGAGTAGATATAGGATGAATAATATAATTGGACGGTTAAAAACCGATAAAGATTTCAGATACGACTTTTTTATAGCATTGTGGAGTGGAATAATAATCGTAGCGGTTGTTGCCGCCCTTATATTCGGCGTCATACATTTCACAGGCAAGATGAAAGATGAAACCGAAAAACCGAAAGCTACTGCGACGCCGGCGGTATCTGCCAGCCCGTCGCCGCAGCCGACTCCTACCGCGACGCCTGATTCCGGTATTGATGAAAACGAGCCGGACAGTACGGACGACGGTAATAACGAAACAGATGACAATGACGACGACAAAGACGAGAACGGCAAGGACGACGATAATAAAGACAATGCATCCTCGTCAGATACCGTATATGCAACTACAACCGTAAATATAAGAAAAGATGCGTCTTCATCATCTGAAAGCCTTGGAAAGATAACGGCGGGAACATCCGTTGAAAGAATCGAGACCCTGTCAAACGGGTGGTCCAAGGTTCTTTATGATGGAAAGACGGCGTACATTAAGTCGGAGTATTTGACGACCAATAAACCGTCTGACAGCCAGACGGCGGCTCCGTATACTCCGGCGCCCTCGTCCTCCAAAAAGAATCCAAAAGCAACAAAGACTCCCGCAAAGACCGAGAAGCCAGCAAAGACTGTAAAGCCAAAAGCTACAAAAGAGCCTAAGGATGACGCGGATGAACACACAGACACTTCTGAACCTGAAGACGGGGTCAAAGCTACTTTTGTTCCGCCTGTATCCGATAATCTGACCGGAACCGATATCGATAATTATCAGGACAATAAGCCTGACGGCGAATCGGACTGACTAGAGTAATCTGCCGCTCAGCATACAATGATACGCGCTAGCCGCATAAGGAATTATGCCGCTTTGCAGCTGCGGCAGGCGCGGTACTCATGGCATATCTCATCGGCCATGAAAACAATACATTCGGCGGTTAAAACTGCCGAATACAGAATACCATGATTCATTTACAAGGAGATAAGATAATGTCTGCTTTAACACCAATGATGGCACAGTATCTTGAAACAAAGAAAAAATACTCTGACTGTATATTATTTTACCGGCTTGGAGACTTCTATGAAATGTTTTTTGAAGATGCGGTTACATGCTCAAAAGAACTGGAACTTACGCTGACCGGAAAAAGCTGCGGACTGGAAGAACGGGCACCCATGTGTGGTGTCCCGTTTCATTCTGTCGACGGATATCTCGACAAGCTTGTGAACAAAGGTTACAAAGTAGCCATATGCGAACAGGTAGAGGACCCGAAGCTTGCAAAAGGACTTGTAAAGCGCGATGTAGTCAGAATCGTAACCCCGGGAACGAATACAAGCCAGACTTCGCTCGAAGACGGAAAAAACAATTATCTAATGTCCGTGATATGCCTTGGAAACGACTTTGGAGTAGCGGCTGTCGATGTTTCTACAGGCGATTTTTATGTGACAGAAGTTGATTGTGCGGCAAAAGTTCTTGATGAAATTAACAAATACAGCCCGTCAGAGATTGTCTGCAACGATTCATTCATGATGGCCGGAATAGACACGGACGATTTGCGCGACAGGCTTGGCATATCGGTATCGACGATACCAAACTGGTATACGGATGACGATAACTGCAGGAAATGCCTTCTCGGGCACTTTGGCGTCTCGTCACTACAGGGACTTGGACTTGACGCCTACACAGTAGGCATGAACGCTGCCGGCTCTGTGCTTCAATATCTCATAGAAACGCAGAAAATAGCCCTGTCACATATCAATCATATAAAAACATACGTTTCTTCCGATTACATGTTCATAGACAGGTCGACGAGACGCAACCTTGAACTTACTGAAACCCTGCGTGAAAAAAATAAAAGGGGCTCCCTCCTGTGGGTGCTTGACAAGACTAAGACTGCAATGGGCGCGAGGTGTCTAAGGACTGCCGTGGAACAGCCCCTTGTAAGCGGAGCCGCTATTAATACGCGGCTTGACGCCGTATCGGAACTTGCCGACGAGATGATAGCGAGAGAGGAACTCAGGGAATATCTCTCACCGATATACGACCTTGAAAGACTTATTACGAAAATCAGTTACAGGAGCGCTAATCCGCGCGATTTCATCGCGCTTAAAAACTCTCTTGGCATGCTTCCGAACATTAAGCAGGTTCTTACACTGTTTGAGAGTGAGCTTCTTCGTACATATAACGACAGACTGGATACGCTTAACGATATATTTTCATGGATTGACGCCTGCATATGCGACGAGCCTCCTATCAATGTCAGGGAGGGAAACATAGTAAGGGACGGTTATAATGAAGAAGTTGACAAATTAAGAACTGCAAAGACCGACGGAAAGATGTGGCTTGCCGAACTTGAGGACAAGGAAAGACAGCGCACCGGCATAAAAAACCTGAAAATAAAATACAATAAAATCTTTGGCTATTACCTTGACGTTACAAACTCGTACAAAGAGCTTGTTCCAAAGGAATGGGTAAGAAAGCAGACGCTCGCCGGCTCTGAAAGATACAGCACCGACGAGCTGAAAGAACTGGAAGATACGATACTCGGGGCGGAGGATAGGTTATATTCGCTTGAGTATGATATATTCTGCGAGCTTCGCGAAAAAATATTCGGACATATGGAGCGCATACAGTCCGTCGCAAAGGTAGTGGCAACAGTCGATATGCTTGCGTCGCTCGCAGCCGTAGCGGAGGAAAACAGCTACGTAAGACCTGCTATTAATAACGACGGCGTTATAAATATTAAAGACGGCCGGCATCCCGTCATAGAAAAAATGATGACGGGCTCGCTTTTTATCGAAAACGATACGGTGCTTGACAATAAAAACAACAGGCTGTCTATTATTACCGGGCCGAACATGGCCGGAAAATCCACATATATGAGACAGACCGCACTCATTGTCCTTATGGCGCAGATTGGCTCGTTCGTTCCGGCATCCCGCGCGGACATATGCGTGTGCGACAGAATATTTACAAGGGTCGGCGCGTCGGACGACCTCGCAAGCGGTCAAAGCACATTCATGGTCGAGATGACAGAGGTTGCAAACATACTCAGGAACGCTACCTCAAAAAGTCTTATCATACTTGACGAGATTGGCCGCGGAACAAGCACATTCGACGGTCTTGCCATCGCCTGGGCCGTAGTTGAATACATATGCGGAAGCAGCAGCGCCAAAGGTGCAAAAACATTATTTGCAACCCACTATCATGAACTTACCGAGCTTGAGGGTAAAATACCCGGCGTCAATAACTACTGCATCGCGGTAAAAGAACAGGGCGACGACATAGTGTTCCTGCGAAAGATTATAAAGGGCGGCGCCGACAAGAGCTACGGCATTCAGGTTGCAAGGCTTGCAGGCGTACCGGAGCCGGTTCTTTCAAGAGCAAAGGAGCTTGTAGCCCATCTGTCCGCCAACGACCTAAGCAAAAAAACACGTACGCTTCTTGAACAGGCTCCCGCAAAACCTGTCAAAAAAGAGGAAATGAGCGGCGCGGTAAGCCAGATATCAATATTTGACATCATGAACAAGACAGAGGGCTTCGACGATATAATACTGGAGATTCATGACATGGACTTAAATGAAACCACGCCGATGGACGCCCTGAATCTTTTGCACAAATACCAGAAAATTATGAAGGAGAAATTCTGATGGCGTCAATTAACATACTGGATGATATTACAGTCAATAAAATTGCGGCCGGGGAAGTTGTGGAAAAGCCGATGGCCGTGATAAAAGAGCTTGTCGAAAACGCAATAGACGCAAAATCGTCCTCCATAACCGTTGAGATAAAAAACGGAGGACTTGATTTGATGCGTATTACCGACAACGGCTGCGGAATACCTGAAGATGAGATAGAAAAAGCGTTCTGCAGGCATGCGACAAGTAAAATAAACGGAATAGAAGACCTTGACACACTGCGCAGCCTTGGTTTTCGCGGCGAGGCGCTTGCAAGCATCGCCTCCGTCGCACAGGTGGAATGTATATCGAAAACAGCCTCACAGATGACAGGAATCAGATATGAAGTCAACGGAAGCGTGGAAGTCTCTAAAAAAGAGGTGGGATGTCCGGATGGAACAACATTTGTCGTAAAAAATCTGTTCTATAACACGCCGGCCCGCAGAAAATTTCTCAAATCCCCGACGACCGAGGGAAGTTATATAAGCGATTTGATGGAAAAGCTCGCGATGTCCCATCCGGACATATCGTTCCGGTATATATACAACGGAAAACAGAAATTCCAGACGAACGGAAACGGTAAACTAAAAGACGTCATATATCAGATTTACGGAAGGGACATAACAGCCAACATAATCCCGTTCTCATTAGAAAATGAGTACATAAACGTTACGGGATTTATCGGAAAACCTGTCATTTCAAAGGGCAACCGGACGTTCATGAATTATTTTGTAAACGGCCGGTACGTAAAAAGCCCCATTCTATACCGTGCTATTGAGGAGGGGTACAACGGATTCCACATGTCGCACAAATACCCGTTCTGCGTACTTTTATTTGAGGCTGACAGTAATAAAATTGACGTAAACGTCCATCCCTCTAAGATGGAAGTAAGATTCAGCGAGGGCGACAGAATCTATTACGTCCTTTGCAGACAGATAAAGGAAACGCTTAAGAATACCGACATAATACCCGCGCAGAGCCTGCGCCCACGGGCACAGACCAGAAAAGACAATCCGGACAGTAATATGCACACTGCAGCCGGCATACAACCGGAAAACGCTGCTTCACATAATATGGATAAAGGCGCTGCTAACCCAGAAGACAGTGTTGAAAGCCGTATTTTAAAAAACAGGATTAAGAGCCTGTCTCACAGGACAGACTCTAATAAGATAGATTCTCAGAGCAAAGACTGTCACGGGACAGACGCTCAAAGAACAGATTCCCAAGGGGAGACATACGAAGAAGATAAAAAAGATAATACGAAAAACATGCAGATGAGTCTCTTTGAGAGGAACGGCATGCAGTATGAGGCCTCCAAAGATTACCGGATAGTCGGATGCGTTTTTTCAACATACTGGATTGTACAATATCACGACGAGATGTATATCATGGACCAGCATGCCGCGCACGAAAAGGTGCTCTATGAGCGTCTTGTAAAGAAAATGCAGAACCATGAGATAATGATGCAGCAGGTAAGCCCCCCGGTTATAATAACGCTTGACGCCATCGAGGCCGAACTGGTAAACAGCAATAAAACCGTATTAGCCGGCGCGGGTTTTGAGGTAGAACCTTTTGGCGGAAACGAGTACGCGGTAAGCTCCGTGCCTGCAGGTTTGCCAGGTATCGCATCAAAGGAGGTTTTGTCAGATTTGATTGTATCGCTCAGAAAAGAGACGGCCTTAGTCAGCTCAGAGACGGTCTTTCTTGAGAAACTTGCATCGATGTCGTGCAAGGCGGCGGTCAAAGGCGGACGCGCGGTAACTGCTGCCGAAGCCGCAAGCCTCATAAATGATTTATTCACGCTTGAAAACCCGTTTAACTGTCCGCACGGAAGGCCGACCCTCATTAAATTTACAAAAAATGAACTGGAGAAACGATTTGGAAGACAATTATAAAAAGCCGCTAGTGATTCTCGCAGGCCCGACTGCGGTCGGAAAGACCGCGCTTTCGGTGGAACTCGCAAAAAGGATTAACGCCGAAATTATATCGGCTGATTCCATGCAGGTGTACAGGGGCATGGATATTGGAACTGCGAAGATTGCGGAACACGAAATGTGCGGAATCAGGCATCATCTGATAAATATACTTGAACCCTGCGATGAATTTAACGTCACTATATTTAAGGAATTAGCGAAAAAAAGTATAGACGACATAACAGAAAGGGGAAAGATACCAATCCTTGCGGGAGGTACGGGTTTCTATATACAGGCCGTGCTGAACGACATCTCATTTACCGAACACGAGGCGGATGCCTGCCTGCGTGACGAACTTTCCATGTATGCGAATGAGAATGGAAACGGGGCGCTATATAATATATTAGTATCCATTGACAGCGCCGCCGCCGCAAAAATACACCCAAACAATACAAAACGCGTAATTAGGGCGATTGAATACTGTAAGACAACGGGGCAGTTGTTTTCAAAACACAATGAAACAGAGTCGGTAAAAAACTCTCCCTATAATTACGCCTATTTTGTTCTCACGATGGACAGGGAATCCCTGTATTCACGCATTGACAAACGCATTGACACCATGCTTGAAAAAGGGCTTGTGAAGGAAGTAGGGAAGCTTCTTGATTCAGGCTGTAACAGGGATATGGTGTCCATGCAGGGACTTGGGTATAAGGAAGTCATCGACTATATTCACGGAGTAACCGCATTTGATGAAATGATATATATATTAAAGCGGGACACAAGGCATTTTGCAAAACGACAGCTCACATGGTTCAGGCGCGAAAAGGACGTTTTATGGCTTGACAGGGACAAAATGGACGACGGAGCCCTTATCGAATACATGTTATCAAAACTTAGGGAGAAACGGGTGATATAATGAACAATATGAACAAGAACAAGAATGAAGAAAACATAAGAACGGATTGTAAAGATTTAAAAAATACTTCAAAATTATTAGATAATGATAAAAGCAGCGCAAATAATGACAGCGCTGATAATTTTGACGATACTATCAGAAAATGTTATACCTCTATGGACATATCGGACAGCGTATACGACTACTGCGAAAACATATGGCAGGGTTTCAGGGACAGATTTGAAAAGATAGACAGGATATCCGAGTATAACCAGCTCAAGGTTCTAAAAGCCATGAGAAAAAACAGAATAAGCGACGCGCATCTTACAGGTTCAAACGGATATGGATATACGGATATCGGAAGGGACAGCCTTGAAAAGGTATATGCCGACGTCTTCCACACGGAGGACGCCCTTGTGCGCGCGCAAATAACATGCGGTACACACGCGCTTACCGTCGCGCTGTTTGGAAACTTAAGGCCGGGCGACGAGCTTATATATGTTACAGGAAAGCCTTATGATACGCTTGAGCGTATTATAGGAATCGATGCAGACGCAGTATGTCCCGCATCGCTCAGGGAATACGGAATATCTTACAAACAGGCCGAATTAAAAAAGGACGGCTCATTCGATTATGACGCTATAAAATCTCTTATAACTGATAAAACCCGAATTGTCGCAATACAGCGCTCAAAGGGGTATTCCGTGCGTCCCACCCTTTCGGTCGGCGCAATAGGAGAATGTATTCACTTTGTAAAAAATATCAATCCCGGCATAATATGTATGGTTGACAACTGCTACGGCGAATTTGTAGAAACGATCGAGCCGTCGGACGTAGGCGCGGACATGTGCGTCGGCTCTCTCATAAAGAATCCGGGAGGCGGACTTGCGCCTATGGGCGGCTATATAGCGGGAACAAAAACATGCGTGGACAACGCTTCATACAGACTCACCACTCCGGCGCTCGGTAAGGAAGTGGGAGCGTCGCTTAACATAAACCAAAGCCTGTACCAGGGACTATTCATGGCGCCGCAGGTCACTGCATCCGCGCTAAAAGGCGCTATATTTGCCGCAGGCGTATACGAGAACCTCGGATACGGGTGTGTGCCTGACAGCAGGCAGGAGAGATATGACATAATACAATCGGTTGTTCTTGGAACTCCGAATGCCGTTATAGAATTCTGCAAGGGAATCCAGTGCGCGGCTCCCGTGGACAGCCATGTGGTACCCGAGCCATACGCTATGCCCGGATACCACAGCGATGTGATTATGGCGGCGGGAGCGTTCGTATCCGGCTCGTCAATCGAGCTTAGCGCAGACGCGCCTATAGAGGAGCCGTATTCGGTATATTTTCAGGGCGGCCTCACATGGCAGCATGCAAAGTACGGCATAATGATGTCGCTGCAGTATCTATGTAATGCGGGAATCGTGGTTCTGTGAAAAATGTGTGAAATATCGGATATTTTGTTGAAAAATAAAACCCGGCCCCCGCTAATTTTCAAAAAGTTTATATACAAATATTGCTTGTTATGGTATAATTTATGAGGCTGACTATGTTCTTATAAAGAAGAAAAGAGGTTTATGGAGAATAAGAACAACATAACAGTAAAGGATTTGCCTATAGAGCAAAGGCCATATGAAAAATGCGCGTTATATGGAGCTGACAGACTGACTGACGCTGAGCTGCTTGCCGTAATCATAAGGAGCGGCTCGGTCCACGAACGCTCGACGGGACTCGCAAACCGTATATTATGCTGCAACGACGGGGCGGGGCTGATGAATCTTCACACGATGTCCGTCAGCGAACTGAAACAGTTAAAAGGAATCGGCGACGTGAAGGCCGTCCAGCTAAAGTGTATATCCGAACTTGTAAAGCGTATGTCAAAGGTAAAAAGGGCGTACGGCGAAAGTTTCACGTCACCCGAGATTGTCGCCGCCCACTATATGGAAAGTATGCGTAATCTCGAAACCGAAATTCTTAAGATGGTGCTTCTCGACTCAAAATCGAGACTGATGAAAGACATAGTAATATCATCAGGTACGGTCAATTCGTCAGTCGCATCATCAAGGGAGATATACTACACGGCTCTTAAGCATGGGGCAGTAAAGATCATTCTGCTCCACAACCATCCGAGCGGCGACCCGGAACCGAGCAGGGAGGACATCTTTGTCACGTCAAAACTAAAAGACGCCGGGGACATTATCGGAATACCGCTTGCTGACCATATAATTATTGGCGATAACTGTTATTATAGTTTGAAAGAGGCCGGTTATGTATAAAAACATTATGGAGGCATATGAATGAATCATAAAACACTTGGAATTGATTTTGGTACAAGCACCATCAAGATTGTAAAAGGCGGTGAAGGTGTCGTACTGGATGAAAAAAATGTCATAGCAATATTCAGGAAAACAGAAATTCTGGCAATCGGGGACGAAGCATACGAAATGTATGAAAAGGCGCCGGCCAACATTCAGGTTTCATATCCCATTAAAAACGGAGTGATCGCCGACCTCAGCAATATGCACCAGCTCATGATTTCATTTTTGGATAAAATAGCGGCGGGAAAACACAAATTAAAGGGATACGATTATTATCTCGCAATTCCGACAGACATTACAGAGGTTGAAAAAAGGTCGTATTTTGACGCGATTGTCTCGTCAAAACTGAAACCTAATAAAATAAAAATGGTTGAAAAGCCTGTCGCCGACGCGCTTGGAATGGGTCTTGAAATTCTTGACTCGACAGGCGTTCTTATTGTGGATTTCGGCGCCAACACAACGGAGATATCGGTACTTTCGCTAGGGGGCATAATATTCAGCAAGCTCGTTCCGATAGGGGGAAACGACTTAGACGAAGACATCATAATGCATATTAAGCGAAAGTATAACTTTGTTATCGGCCAGAAGACGGCTGAGTCTATTAAGAAAAATATAGGCTCCGCAACCTATGCCGAGGGTACGATGACCGTCTATGGACGCAATACGATATCGGGACTTCCGGGAGAGCTTGAAGTTAACGCCGACGAGATTAACGAGGCTATAACGGAGCATCTGCAGGTGATTATGGACAATATAAAAGTCATACTGGAAAGAACACCGCCGGAAGTTTCGGCAGACATATATAAAAACGGCGTTTATGTTACCGGCGGCTCATCAAGGCTTGCAGGGCTTGACGAATTCATAACCGGGGCGACGAAGCTTAAGGTTAACTTCAACGAACAACCTGAAAATACAGTTATTACAGGACTTGACGCCATAATAGGAAATCCAAAATATACGAAGTTGATTTCAGAGTTTGGTGACAGATAAGGAGTTTTTGTAAATGAAACCAAAACGCAAATTTAATATGCCGGTAAGGGTTATTCTTGCACTGTGTACAATCGCCTGTTTTGTAATGATAATTCTTTCTTTTAAGTACCAGGATAGAATGAATCCGGCCAAAACATATATCGGCAATATTATACAGCCCATGCAGCGGGGTATTAACTCCCTTGGTCATAAGATATATGATTTTGTAGATTTGTTCCGGACGAAACAGGATATTCTTGATGAGAACAAAGAACTAAAGGAACGGCTCGAGAGCGTAAAGTCGGAAAACATTTCACTAATCGAGGACCGCAACGAGCTTGCGTCACTCCGGGAATTGTACAAGCTTGACCAGGGATATAAGCAGTATCCGAAAGTTGCCGCAAGGGTTGTCAGCCATGACGATACAAACTGGTACAATGAATTCACGATTGACAAAGGCTCGGACGACGGCATACAGAAAAACATGAATGTAATCGCCGGAAACGGTCTCGTAGGAATTGTGTCCGAACTCGGAAAGTCATATTCCAAGGTAAGGTCAATTATAGACGACAACAGCTACGTCAGCGGAATGTTCGTAAGAACCTCTGATTTGTGCGATGTAAAAGGTAATCTTGCCACATTAAAAAACGGATATATTGATGTTGAACGAATCAGTATAGACGCAGAAATTGAGGAAGGGTACGAGGTTGTAACCTCATACCAGAGCGACAGATACCTTGAGGGAATTCTGATTGGTTACGTCAGTGATATTAAGCCTGACCCTAATAACATGACAATGACGGCAAAGCTTGTACCGGTAGTTGATTTTTCAAGATTGGACACGGTTCTTGTCATCACTCAGGTAAGTAATTATGACGAATTGGAGGATATGACGAATTATGATTAAAAAGTGGTTAAGTACAATCTTAATGATTTTGATATGCTATCTGCTGCAAACCACTTTGTTTTTTCATTTAAAGCTTGCCGGAGTCTTTCCAAATCTTCTCATAATAGTTACGGTTTCTACGGGATATATACGGGGGCAGAGGGACGGACTTTTTACAGGGCTTTTGTGCGGACTTTTGTCCGACATGATATTTGGCTCAGTAATCGGACTGCATGCCCTTATTTATATGCTTGTCGGCTATTTGTTCGGATATGCGAACGTGCTGTACTGGCGCAACGACTTTTCCGTACCTTTAATTTTAACGGGCGTCGCCGATATTGTTTATAACTTTATGTTTTATGTTTTCGAATTCCTTCTAAGGGGGAAAATGAATTTTTTAATATATTTAAAAACAATAATTGTACCTGAAGCAGTATATACAATGCTGGTGGCAGTATTATTGTACAAAGTTATCTGGTATTCAAATAAGCTGGCTCTGCCATCGGATAGCGAGGAGGAAATATAATTGCTGGACAGACTTGCCGAAAAATTAAAAAACATATTCAGTTCAAGACTGGTTCCGATTGTATTTATATATATAGTATTATTTTTTGTACTTATAATTAGAATGTTTTCGCTTCAGATTGTCGTTGGCGAGGACTTCGTGGATTCCACCGTGAAAACGGAGGAAAAGAACAGGGATATTAAAAGTACCCGCGGGAAAATATACGACTGCAACGGAAAACTGCTTGCATCTAACGAGATATCGTATTCCGTTACGATACAGGACACCGGGGAAATAACAACGAACGAAGAAAAGAATGAAATGATATATAAAATGCTCCAAATAATTAAGAAAAATAACGAGCATATTGATATAGATTTTGAAATAGAGATTGACAAAAATAATCAATTTGTCTTCAATGTAGACAAGACCAGCGAGCTCAGGTTCAAGAGGGATGCATATTTTAAAAAATCAGTCGACGAACTTTCCGACGAGCAGAAAAATGCAACTGCCGCGGAAGTATTCGAATATCTGCGGACCGACGTACAGCCAAGCGGGCCGAAGTTCGACATATCCGACGAATACCCGGTACAGGACGCGCTTGAAATAATGGCGGTACGCTATACTTTGATGATTAACAGCAATACGAAGTATATACCTATAACGGTTGCAAGCAATGTTAAGGAAGATACCGTTATTGCAATAAAAGAAGGCAGCTCGGAGATTTCGGGGGTAAAGATTGAGGAATCAAGCACCAGACTTTATTACGACAGCAAATATTTTTCCAACATAATCGGCTATACCGGAAAGGTATCGTCAGACAGCCTCGAAGAACTGACCGCGCAGTACGAAGGTTATACGTATAACGTATCCGACCAGATAGGTAAAACCGGAATAGAATTGTCAATGGAGGAAACCCTGAGGGGTACAAAGGGCTCGGAGACTATTGTAATTGATAATTACTCAAGGATCATAGACACAAAAAATATTACCGAACCGGTTCCCGGCGAGGATATATACCTTACAATAGATTCCGATATACAGAAGGCATGTTATACGATTCTTGAAAAAAAGCTTGCGGGAATATTAATATCAAAAATTAATAACAGTATGGATTCCGGGACAAAAGGCGACTCCGCATCTGATATAAGAATACCGATTTATGACGTATACAATGCTCTTATTGACAACAATGTCATTGACACAACGCATTTTTCCTCAAAAAAAGCGTCTGCAACGGAGAAAAAAGTTTACAGGGAATATGAGAGCAGGAAAAAGAAAGTATTGAAGTCATTGGACACGCATATAAGCCTTGGATACGGCAAAGGATATGAAGATTTAAATGATGAATATGCAGAATATCTGTCATATATTTTTGAGATGCTTACAGATAGCGAAATGCTCAAATTAACTGACAGCGATAAATTAAATGACAATTATATCAACTTCCAGCAAGGAACAATAAGCCTTAGCAAATTTCTGGAATTTGCCCTTGTAAACAATATGGTTGACCTGGAAGCGCTCGGCGTGGGAGAAGACTTTTTTACTACCAGCGAATTGTTTGAAAAATTAAAACAGTATATATTCGACAAGCTTGAGGATAATGTTTCATTTGACAAGCTCATATACAAATACATGATATACAATTATACACTTTCAGGCACCGACGTCTGTCTAATCCTTATTGACCAGCAGATAGTAAAGGCTTCGGACGAAACGACAGCCGATTTAAAGAACGGCACCCAATCTCCGTATTCATTCATTCTTGCGAAGATAACGAACCTTGAACTGACGCCTGCAATGCTTGCGCTTGACCCATGTTCCGGTTCCGTCATGATTACGGACGTCAAAACCGGAAAAGTAATCGCATGCGTTTCATACCCTACATATGATAACAATAAATTTGCGAATGAAATTGATACCGCATATTATAATGAAGTGATGAACAACAAATCTTTTCCGATGATGAACCGGCCGTCCATGCAGAAAACTGCCCCCGGCTCGACATTCAAAATGGTAACATCAGCGGCGGCGCTTGAAGAAAACGGCATACTAAGCAGCCCCGGCGAAAAGATTAAAGATAAACATGAATTCAAGGAAGTGGACCCGTCTCCAAAATGCTGGAGCACCGCAAGTCACGGCAGCATAGACGTCGCAGGGGCAATAAGAGATTCGTGCAACTACTTCTTCTACGAAGTTGGCTACAGAATGGGCGGCGGCAAAAACGGCGTCGTGAACCATGAAAAAGGTTTGTCCATACTTTCAAAGTATGCAACGATGTTCGGTTTTGACAGCGTATCCGGAATCGAGCTTCCTGAGGCAGAACCTAAGATATCGAACTCCGACTGTGTACGTTCCGCAATCGGACAGGGCAACAACAACTACACGCCCGCGCAGATTTCAAGGTATATAACCGCAGTTGCCAATTCCGGTACATGTTATGACCTTACGCTAATAGACAAAATCGGAATTAACGAAAATATACGCAAAAACAACGCCAATATTCATAAAAAAATAAAAATATCGGATATGACATGGGATTATATCCATACCGGCATGAGAAAAGTAATTACAGACGGTTCACCAAGGAAACTTTTTGAAAAGCTTGATGACCTTGCAATAGCCGGAAAGACCGGAACCGCGCAGGAGAGCGACTACAAGCCTAACCACGCTTTGTTTGTATCATACGCTCCATATGATAATCCTGAAATAACCGTAACGACGGTTATACCAAACGGATATACGTCAGGTAACGCGGCGGAACTTGCGCGTGATATATACAAATTTTATTATAATGTTGAAGACAGAGATAAAATATTAAACAGCAAAGTCAAACGACCTGAGAATCAAAGTACTGCATTTTCTGATTAAACCAAACACCACGCGGCAGTCAACGGCATACAGGCTTGGATGCCCGTTCTTTGGCCGATGGAGTAAAGGAGGTTATAATGAAGGAACCCGTTAATATCAAAGGGACAAAATCCGGTATAATTCTGGTTCTTGACCCTGACATGCCTTTGGAGGACCTGAAAGAGGCTGTCAAACAAAAATTTACCAGCGCAAGGAAATTCTTTGGGAACGCTTTGGTAGCCTTGACATTCGAAGGACGGAAACTGACTGACGATGAAAAGTTTTCTCTTGCCGGAGTCGTGTCAGATAATTCGGATTTGAACGTCGTATGTATTACAGAAGAAAACGCCGAAAAGGAAAAATTTCTTGAAAAGGCGCTTAATGATAAACTCGCTGATCTGAGTTCCAATACCGGTAAGTTTTACAAAGGTACGCTAAGGAACGGACAGGTCGTAGACTTTGAGACAAGTATTATAATTCTTGGTGACGTCAACGCGGGCGCCCAGGTAGTATCAAAAGGGAGCATAATAGTTCTTGGCGCTCTGTACGGTAACGCGTTTGCCGGTGCGGGCGGCAGCAAACATGTATTTGTCGCCGCGCTTAACATGAATCCTACCCAAATCAGAATCGGAGACTCAATTGCAAGGGCTTCGGATTCCGATGCAAAGTCCCAGAAAGACACGGGCCCGATGATTGCTTTTTTTGAAAATGGAAATATATATGTTGAGCCGATAAACAGGGAAGCGCTCAATGATATTCATTTAGATTAATATATTATTTATGGAGGAATATAAAAATGGGAGAAGTAATTGTAATAACATCTGGAAAGGGCGGGGTTGGAAAAACGACTACAACCGCCAATCTTGGAACCGGACTTGCCCAAATGGGCAAAAGCGTGGTTCTTATTGATACGGATATAGGACTCAGAAACCTTGACGTTGTCATGGGACTTGAGAACCGAATCGTATATAATCTCGTAGACGTGATTGAAGGCTCGTGCAGAATCAATCAGGCGCTCATAAAGGATAAGAGAAATCCAAGCCTGTACCTTCTTCCTTCGGCGCAGACGAAAGATAAGACGGCTGTTTCGCCCGAACAGATGAGCAAACTTGCAGAAGAACTCAAAGAAAAGTTTGATTACATACTTATGGATTGTCCTGCCGGAATCGAACAGGGATTCAAAAATGCAATTGCAGGCGCAACAAGAGCGCTTGTAGTTACCACTCCGGAAGTATCAGCCATAAGGGATGCAGACCGCATCATCGGTCTTCTTGACGCGGCCGAGATTGAAAGGACAGACCTCATAGTCAACAGGCTCCGCGCCGATATGGTCAAAAGGGAAGAAATGATGTCAAGCGACGACGTCGTAGAGGTTCTTGGCATCAACCTCATTGGAGTTGTTCCTGATGATGAAAATATAGTTATTTCCACAAATAAGGGCGAGCCTTTAGTAGGCTCAGACACACTTGCCGGCAAGGCATACATGAATATATGCAGGAGAATGCTCGGAGAGGAAGTTCCCATGCTTGATTTATACCGAAAAGACGGTTTTATGAGCAAGCTTGTTTCTAAGTTCAAGAAAAAAGAACTAAAGTAAAAATTTGGAGGCTAATATGATTTTTGATAATTTCTTCAGGAAAAAATCGTCCGGAAGCGTTGCAAAAGACAGGCTCAAGCTTGTCCTTGTTTCCGACCGCGCCAATTGTTCTCCTGAGTTGATGGAACAGATGAAAAGCGATATAATACAGGTTATATCAAAATACGTTGAAATAGACACGCACGGTCTGGATATTAAAATTAC
Source organism: Lachnospiraceae bacterium (assembly GCA_022790615.1). GTDB lineage: Bacteria > Bacillota > Clostridia > Lachnospirales > Lachnospiraceae > V9D3004. The sequence continues at coordinate 2,962 of JAAVXK010000108.1, read as the reverse complement.
GCAGACGGAATCAGGGGAGGGACACGGCACAGTCCCTGCGCTGATTGCAAATATACCAATCAGTGAGATGAAAGTAAAGAATAGTTAGGGATGGTAATCAATGCTGAAAACATTTGACAAAATAAGGGGTTATTTTGAGCAAAAAGGATATGACTGGAAAAGAATAAATGTACCGTTAATCGGCACGGTGTTGGTTCTGTGCGCAATAAGCATATTTTCACTGTGGGTTATCGGCTCAGGGCAGAATACCTCTGCCAATTTTAAAAAACAGCTCGTAGGAGTAACCTTAGGACTTAGCGTCATGGTTTTTGTTTCACTTATAGATTACCATTTTATATGCAGGTTTGTAATTGTGTATTATGTATTGGTGACCATGCTTGTTGCCGCAACGAGATATTCGCCTATAGGAACAGACAATGGCAAGAAAGCATACCGATGGATAAAACTGCCGGGATTCGACTTACAGCCCTCGGAGCTATGCAAGCTTATGATAATTTTTGTGCTTGCCGCGCTCTTTAACAGGCTTCAGAATAAGCTTGATACATTCTGGCCTCTCGTGCTTTCCGTGGCGGTAACATCCGCGCCGCTGCTGTTCATTTTAAAGCAGCCCGACCTGTCGTCAAGCCTCGTAATTGTATTCATATTGGCAGTCATGGTATTTGCTTCAGGCATCGCCTATAAGATACTTGTTCCCGTAATTGTAACCGGAGTCCCCATAATGGCAGGGGTGTTCTGGTATATACTGCAGCCTGACAGCGGTATACTTGTGGATTACCAGATTGGACGAATTATAGGTTTCCTCAATCCCGAAAAATATCCGGATATAATGTTTCAGCAGAACCACTCGATTGATTCGATTTCTTCAGGAAAGCTTTACGGAAAGTTCATTATCGAGGGGTCGTCCGAGATTCGCAACTATAATAAGGTGGACGTAACCGAGAGCGATTTTATATGGTCGGCAATCGGCGAAGAATTCGGCTTTATCGGCTGCGTTTTTGTAATATGCGTGCTTGCCGTATTCATTATGTTATGCGTAATCGTAGCAAAAAACGCGGTCGATTACCTCGGCAAAATGATAGCAATCGGCATATCCTCCATGTTTATGTTTCAAGTATTTGCAAATATTGGCGTTGCTTCACGTATGCTGCCAAACACGGGTCTTCCGCTCCCTTTCATAAGCTCGGGGCTAAGCTCTCTGCTGACATATATGATGGCGGTCGGGGTGCTTATTAATATAGGAATCCAGCCCGCGTCAAAGATGCTCGGACGCGGATTTATAATAAAAAATGAACCTGGCAACCTTGCGGAAAGAAAATATAGCTAAATAATATGGGATGTCCGAAGGACATGATATTGTATTTGGGGGTATTTTATGAAAATAGGATTAATTGCACATGATGCAAAGAAAGTGCTTATGCAGAATTTCTGTATAGCCTACCGGGGAATACTCGTAAAAAACGAATTATACTCAACGGGTACTACCGGCAGACTTATAGAGGATGCTGCAAATCTTTCCATTCACAAGTTTCACGCAGGCAAGCTCGGCGGTGAAAAACAGTTTGGGGTGCAGATAGAGAGCGGCGGATTCGACCTTGTTATATTCTTACGCGACCCGCTGTCGCCCAAACCTCATGAACCGGATGTCAATAATGTTGTAAAGCTGTGCGATACGTACAACATACCGCTGGCAACGAATCTCGCGTCAGCCGAGTTACTAATAAAGGCTCTGGATAAAGGAGACCTTGATTGGAGAGAGACCGTAAAATGAGAAATAAATACAAAATATTCTCTATTTTGATAGCGATGCCATTGTTATTATTGTCAGGGTGCTCCGACGAAACGCTTCTTCTTTCGTATGAAACCAAAGACAATGTAATTCACGGAATCACCTCGTTTGTGTCCGATGAAAACACTTACCACAGCACTTTGATTGGCAGCGGCGTCTGCGTAATTCCAAAGAAAGATATTGCCATGCCGTCAGAGGCCGCCCTCAGTTCCCAGGGCATTCTGCTTGTCAATGCGGATACGAACCGGATGGTTATGTCAAAAAATATATACGAAAGGCTATATCCCGCAAGCCTGACAAAACTTGCAACAACGCTCGTATGCCTGAAATACGGAAACCTCGACGATATAGTTACCGTCAGCTATGCGGCTTCCCATATTACGGAGCCCGGCGCAAAACTGTGCTCCCTGCGCGAAGGTGACAAGATTGACTTGCGAACACTTCTGACATCGTTTATGGTATATTCCGGAAACGACGCCGGTATAGCGATTGCGGAACATATATCCGGTTCGGAAGCAGCTTTTGCAAAGCTTATGAACAGCGAACTTGCAAGCTTGGGAGCCATAGATACTCATTTTGTCAATTCGCACGGGCTTCCTGACGACAATCACTATACGACGGTTTACGATATGTATCTTGTAATGAACGAATTAATCAAATACGATGAATTCAACAAAATTGCCGCGCTTGATTCCTATACTGCACAGTTTAGCGACGCTGCCGGCGGACAGGTGAAAAAAGTATATGAGAATACCAACAAATACCTGATAGGCGAACGCAGCCTTCCCAAAGGAGTTACAATAACCGGGAGCAAGACCGGAACGACCGCTTCCGCCGGAAGCTGCCTTGTCATGGCCGTAACGGGCAAAGACAACAGCCGCTACATCGCCGTAGTAATGAAATCACAGGATGCGAACGTGCTATACAATGAGATGAACAAAGTACTTGAATACACAAAATAATTATATTAAAAGAACCATGATGCGGTATGCAGCATAGTTCTTTTAATATATCGGATAAAATATTAATATCATGCCGTGCCAGTTCTTATTCTTCCATAATAACTCAAGCTGTACAATCCGCATATTCCTACGGCGGCGTATATTACTCTTGAAAATACTGACATGCTTCCAAACAATGTACTTACGAGGTTAAAATCAAAGAAACCGATTAAAC
>JAAVXK010000027.1 GCA_022790615.1 Lachnospiraceae bacterium | reverse complement strand
ATTACGCGGCTGGAATGTGTCTGCATGCAAATCTATACTTGCAATTATTCGATGATTCTTAATAAGCCATTCACGAATGTATCCTAAGCCCGGAGAACCTAAAATCGAATCAGGTAAAACGATTCCCATTCTGCCCCCTGGTACAAGTAGCTGAGTACATCGTTCAATAAATAATATTTCTGGTGGAACAGAGGATTGCAATTTCTGCGTTTTCGTCCATACTCCTGTTTTTTTATCATTTGTCCAAATATGCGCTAACTCATATTGCTCCAAAACATTCTTATCTTTAACAGGAATTTTACTTCCAAACGGTGGATTCGTTACTATTACATCAAAGCAACCAATAGTATTATGATTACGCAATTCCGCTTTATCTATCCCTAAAGCTTCTGCAAGTTTAGATCGAAATTCGTCTGACCACTCATGAGGTGGAAGCAATGAATTAGTCTGCAAAATATTTCCACTACCGTCATTATTCATAACCATATTCATTTTTGTTGCTTTAACAAGGTCTGGATTAATATCAAAACCAAAATAGTTCGATGCGGCCATCTCAGATATTTTATCCTGAAATACTCGAACTGTATCGCTATCCCAATCGCCTTTACAAATTCCAATTGAATCAGCAAACTCTTTCTCAAGTTTCATAATTACATGTGTCATGGCATTTACCAAAAAACCGCCTGTGCCACATGAACTATCTAACACCTTTTCATCAATAGCTGGATTAATCATTTCTACAACCATTTTCATAACATTTCTTGGTGTAAAGAATTCACCTCTATCTCCACGAAGATTGGCTCCTACAATCTCTTCATATGCTTTTCCCTTTATATCAATATTAGTATTTAAAAGACTATATTTCTGAATTTCGCTTACAATATAAGCCAAACTGCGAGGTGAAAGCTTAATTTCATCATTTGCGTCAAATATTTTTCCATGTTTCTTTTTTACCCGTTGAAATATTTTGGAAATACGCTTGCGCACAGTTAATTGTCCGTCAGGATTAGAACGTTCTTCGGAAGTTGTATAGAATTCCAAAGGTGCCGGTATATTACGTTCATCCTCAATCTTACAGAAAATAACCTTTAATAATTCAAAAAAAGCCGGCTGTTTCTGCAATCCATCATTGATATGAATATGATTATGACAAGTTTTGAATACAAACAATAAATTGTCATCATAAGCATTTTTCAACGAAGTTCGCTTAGGTCGATTAATATCGTCTAGATTACCATCTGCTGACGGTATATCATTATAATCCATAAAATCAATCTGACCTTTGGCATTTATGAATTTATGGAAAACTTCTTTTTGCTTACCATTTGTCCACATTCCCCATTCGCAATTTGGGCATGCTGACATATAAGACTTTAATTGTTCAACACCATCTTTGGCATTTCGAGCGTCTACAGTTTCCTTCTTGCATTCAATAATAAGCTTTACATTTTCCTGAACTTTATTAACACAATCCTTATCAAAAATAACTATATCTGCACGAGGTTTTTTGGAACCAAGTTGTAATATATATTCAATCGAAATTTGTGTTGGTAAATATTTATGTTCATTAACTAAGCGTTTTTCAATTGTTTGTCTTACATATTCTTCAGGTGTATCATTACGGAATTTAGCATCAATATAATCACATATTTTTCCATCAGGTATAACTATTATTTTTGTATCACTCATAATCAATTCTCCTTTGACTGCCTTATATCTCCGATTACTTTAGAACTCTAATCTATTGCGCTACGTCCACTTTTAACCCATGCATCTAATTCAACTCTTTTAAATTTCTATAGTTTTCCTATCTTTTGTGCTGGAATATCAGTCTTATTAATCCAATTTCTAATAGTGTCTTTTGTCACACCCAAATAACTAGCCGCTGCTTCAATTCCAATCCAATCTTCCATATAATTATCCATAGTATTAATTCTCCTATTCTTTGAAAGACTACCAATAGTGTAGCACATATGTTCTGTGTTTTCAATGTGTCTTTGTGGTATTTGATAGTATTTCTTAGTAACATTTATTTTTCAAACAAAAGCGATATTAATAAGGAACACTGTCTCCAATGCTCCCATTCCTACCTTCTAAAACTATCCCTAGCCTGATAAGCATATAGAGATATTCATTGATGCTTGCCCCTATTTCAGTACATATTTTCTTTATCCTATCCTTTTCGACTTTTGGTATGACAAGGTTTATCCTGTCGTAATGCTCTTTGATATGCCGGTTCTTATACGCTGTTCTATCCATAAAACACCGCCCTTATTTGATAACCGCATTATACAAAAGTCTTATGCAAGACACAAGATTTTTATACCCTCGCTTGTGTGCTACGCTTCAAAATTCAGCACTTTTTACCACAATTTTAAAAAACACAGGCATAAAGAAAACCCTTGAAAATACTGGACTTTCAAGGGTTCTGTAAAATCTCTTATTCTGTTGCAAACTATCTCTTCGAGAACTGCGGCGCACGTCTTGCTGACTTCAAACCGTACTTCTTTCTTTCCTTCATTCTTGGGTCACGTGTAAGGAATCCTGCTTTCTTAAGTGACGGACGGTTCTCTGCGTCTGCCTCAAGAAGAGCTCTGGAAATGCCGTGGCGGATTGCACCGGCCTGTCCTGTGAATCCTCCGCCCTTAACGGTAGTTATGACATCATATTTGTCTGTTGCTCCGATAAGCTCAAGAGGCTGACGAACGATAAGCTTCAAAGTCTCAAGACCAAAATATTCGTCGATATCTCTTTTATTTATAGTTATCTTTCCTGAACCAGGTACAAGATATACTCTTGCAACACTGCTCTTTCTTCTTCCTGTTCCGTAATACTTTACTGTAGCCAATTCAATATCCTCCTTTCAACCTCTCATCAATATTTCTCTGAAATCTCTAAAACTTCCGGTTTCTGAGCCGCATGCGGATGTTCCGGTGCAGCGTAAATATGAAGCTTAGTAATCATTTCTCTTCCGAGAGGTCCTTTAGGGAGCATTCCCTTAATTGCATGTTTCAGAACAAACTCAGGTTTCTTTTTAAGCATATCCTTCAAAGTAGTCTCTTTCATTCCACCTACATACTCTGAATGTCTATAATAGATTTTCTGTTCAAGTTTCTTACCCGTAACTTTGATTTTATCTGCATTAATAATAATTACATAATCACCTGTATCAATATGTGGTGTGAATATAGGCTTTCTCTTTCCTCTCAATACGCTTGCAACTTCCGCTGAAAGACGGCCTAATGTATGATCTGTAGCGTCAACTACGTACCATTTTCTCTCAATTGTGGATGGACTAGCCATAAAACTTTTCATCCTTTATACCCTCCTCAAAGTAAAACTGAATCTACACTGTCAAACGTGATATATTACTGAATCTTACCGGGGCTTGGGTCGACTAGCACGTATCACGCCACATTTTGATATTATATAACATGTTGCCACGCGTGTCAACAATTAATTTCGAAAGTTTCCGCTGTAGCGAATTACACCGCAAAATGCCAAAGGCAACCGATAAAATACTTGCCCAGCAATTAAGAGAGCTGGAAAAGGACGGCCTGATCAACCGTGTGGTCTATCCTGTCGTGCCGCCAAAGACAGAATACAGCCTCACGGAATATGGTAAAACACTTGCCCCCATACTGGATGCCCTGTGCGACTGGGGCGAAAACTATTTATCTGAAACACAAAACCGCAAGGAGAACTGCCAATGAAATACTTGCGCCCAAACCCATGTAAGGCTTAGATGCTTTCATCAATCTCTCTGTTATTTTATTGTAACTTTCCTAACCCTTCGAATGTATTGCATCATTTCTTGATAAAAGAACTAAGCAATACAGGTTCATACGAATCCATTCCCGTTTGGATTGTTCGGAAAGCTGACGATACAGGCTTTTGGGAATCCGCAGCTTAAACTGCCCGGGATGCTTACATCTACGAAAATATCCGCATAAAAACAACCGGGCATCTCTTCACACACGAAAAAATGCCCAGTTATCACTCCATCATTTAGTAATTCCATCTCTGTACAGAAGTTACAACGCCATTTCTGATATACGCATACAGAGTCATTCGATTACCCTCAAATACCCACTGTATATGACCGGTTCCCCAGTCATTTCTTCTATCCGGGTACCCCCAGGTAGTTAATTGTGCATTTTTTGCTGACATGCCCCGGTAAATGCTCGTCCCAAAATAGACAATATCTCGTTCGGAATCCTTTTTCTTACCAAACTTATCATACAATGCAACTTTTACACTGGCACCAGCCTCACCCTTTTTCTTTAACGGAATCGTTATCTTCTGCTTCTTATTATTGGACTTCAATGTCTTTTTATATTTTGCTGAACCCACACTGACATGAACCTTATCGCCTTTCTTTCCATTTAAAACGGAAAGTGATACGGAACTGCTTGTTCTCAGCACATATTGTCTCAAGGAAATTGTACTGTTGGTTGATGTCACTTTCATCTTTTTTGAGGTTGTATATCCATCTGGATCAACGACAGATACTGTGAATTTTGTACCCGTTTTTCTCTGTGACTTGATATTAACAGAGAACACACCATTTTTATTTGCTTTCGAGCTATACTTTTTCTTTCCAATGGTTACAGTGACCGCAGACTTTGCCTTCGTTGTTCCTGTCACCTTTTTACTACCGGAATTAACATTATTTACTGACAATTTCGGCTTTCGGTTTTTCAAAACAATATCCTGCGTAATCCGGTATCCATCCTCATCTTCAAGAACAAGCGTAATGGTAGTGCCTATTTTCTGCTTTGGATAAGTCCCTGAAAATCTGTGTTCAACCTCACCGCTGCTGATGTCATCAAAATCCCCATCTTCTTCATCATATACGTTAACGGTATTCAGCGTACATGGGTATCTTTGACCCGCTATCTCCACATATGCAGAATTCACATTATAACGCTCGGAATAAATCTGACCATTGATCGAAGTTACACTGGCATCTGCTGTCACCCCATATTCTTTGTCATATACCTGCCAGATTCTCGCCTTACTTTTCGAGGAATCTTTCATTTCAAACCACGTCGTCACAACTGCTCCGACTGCCTGTTTCGGATAGGTAACAGTCACTGTATTCCCATTCGCAGCAGACGACCAGTCACTCTGATAAACTGTACCATTAATTTCCGCTACCAGTCTTGCATTTTCCGGCACATCGCAGACAGTAATCCTCTCCGGCAAAATACTAGAATCATATAGATGAAACAGGTTTTCCTTTGGTATTGTTGAATTGAAAACCGGCTCTGTTTGTGAATTCACACATCCATGACGATCCGAAAACTGAAAGGTCAGTCTGTCTCCGTTTTTATGTTCCGGATATTCCAGCACAAAATTCCCGGACGCATCTACATCTGTTTTGTATTCAACTCCGTTAATCACTGTCGAAACACTCTGTACAGTCTGTCCGTATCCGTTTGCCGTCACAGAACCGATTGCTTTCGCCGGATATACCCTGTAATTATATTTGCATTCCTTAATCAGACAGTCCGACATCTCATATTCTCTTTTCTCAGAGTCATCTTTCGTCTTACTTTCCACCCATATAAGTATTTTATCCACACGATTTTCTGTTGCCGGAAATGTGATGATTCTCTCATCACTAAACATTCCATCCCGTCCATATTCGCTATAATAGACCGTTCCATCAAACTCCGCACAGACACGCTCATCCGCCCCCAGAGTGTCATAATTTATATTAATAAAATCTCTGTACACTTTAAGGCGTGGAATCCTTGCCTTTTCATCCAGAACCTTATACGTAAATGTGTCAGAACAGCCATAATCATCCCTGCACTCAACCCGGATGCTGGTGCCCGGCTTCTGAACCGGATACTCAATGATGACCCCTCCCTTTTCATCTTTCACACCCTCATAGTCCTGAAACCCTACATTCGCAGTAATATGAGACATATTATTGTAATAATCTGCTCCGACAAATCTTTTGGTATATGTATTTGACTTTGAAAAGAAAAAACTATGCTCATAAAAATACACCTTCCGCTCATCTGTTTTCTGAGCATTGGCATCACGAACATACACAATATACTGCCCGGCAGGAAGGTAATCTTCTCCCGGCAAATCAATGGAAATATTATCCGTTGCATTTTTTATGGAAAAAGGAAGTTCCATCAGCTCCAAACCATCCTCTGACTGAATTACAAAAACAGCATTCTGGGCAGACTCCACATTTTCCAAGGAAAAATTCACCGACTTATGGTTAAACGTAATGTTATAAACTCTCCACCCGGATGCCCCCGTCCCCACTATGTCCGCTGCTTTAGCTACAACAAATGACTGGCTGAACATCGCTGCACAAACCAAAAAAGCCAAAAATCTTTTCCATTTTTTCATTGACAAACATCCCTTCATAATAGGATTAGAGGTTTTTGTACCCCTAATAACATTTGTAAATTTTATGGCTTTTATTATAGCATATATTATTTAAAATGACAACGTAATTCAGCTTCCATTAAAGACACACAATCCCTGAAGAAGATGCGCGGGGAAGACAGGCAGACTGCCTTAAATCCAAAACAGTTCCGCAGGCCTGGTTCCGATAAGATCATTGATATATCCACTCTTGATGAATCTGATCCGGATATTTACGAAACAGTCTTTTACAAGGAAGTGCCTGTTGTAAATGGAAACATGGATGAAACTCTCATTGTGACCTATTCTCCCAAATACAAGGCATACCAGAAAAGAATCCGCGGGCAGCAAATATCACGCGCCGTAATAATGATAGAACAGCCGGGTAGAAAAAGACGCAGCCAAAACCAGAATGACCCAGCCCGTTTTATTAAATCCACTGCCATAACAGAAACGGGTGAGGTTGCAGGCAAAAATATATACGACCTGCTTGTGTACCGTCTGCTTGAGAAAAAAATCGGAAACAAATATACCTGTAACGAGATTCTGCACACCCTTCGTTCCATGCAGGTAACACTTTTGTCAAAGGAAAGCGGCTATATTCCTTCTTACAAGAGAACCGCCCTGACAGATGATTTACACAAGGCATTTGGTTTTCTTCCAAAGAGAAAACAGCTACAGCCCTCATTATTACTGGGTCTGTAGCCGTTTTTTGTTTTCACAAGTGTCAAACTCGGGATTGTATAACATGTTGCCACTCGTGTCAACAATTAATTTTTATTTAAACACGAAGCATTAAAACACGAAATGAATCACGACAAACGCATGAATGTCTATTTCATATCCAATATTAAATTTGTTCTTTTATATTTTCATGAGTTCCTCTATAAACTGTGCCGGAGCTAAACTTATATTAAAATGCTTCCGTAAAATATTATTTTAACCTATTATTACAGTGGGTTATATGTTACCGTTATTTTATTTTCACTGATTTTGCCAGTGAGCCCTTTTTCAATAGCTTTTTGTACGCTTTTATCTTTTTTTTCGGCGCCTTTACTACTGCTTTTTTCGAGATACCTTTCAATGCTCCGGAGCCGACAGATTTTAGTTTCTTACTTTTTCTTAAATCTATTGTCTTCAGCTTTTTGTCATTTGCAAATGCATTTTTCCCGATCTTTGTTAGCGATGCGCCCGTAACGGCCGAAACAAGTTTTTTACAGCCGCTGAACGCGCCGTCTTCGATTACTTTAACATTCTTTCCAATCTTTACCTTAGTAACTTTTTTGTTGTTTTTGAATGCGTTCTTTGCAATGCTAACAACCTTATAAGTATAACCGTCTTTGGAAACAGTGTCCGGTATCGTTACGTTCTTTAGCTTTTTGTTTGCGGCTGTCATATTAACTGTTACGGTTCCTGTTTTCTTATCAGCGTTGACCGAAACAATCTTATAGGAGATCTTTTTTGCCGTAAAAGAACTTCCTTTATCGGGAACCGGAACCGGGGACGGGGCCGGAGCAGGAGTTACCGCCGGTTTGTCCTCATTGTTTTTAGGAGCTTCTTCTATGGCGGTGCCCCCGACAAATACGGGAGTTATAACAAATTTGCTGAAATTCGGCAGTGAATTTACAATCGGTATATTTCCCGGTTTGTCATAATAAAAGCTGCTGTAGCTTCCGCTTGTCTCTTCTATAGGGTCCGCGTCCCTCCAGTCGGGAAGTCCTGCGGCTTTTGCCTGTCCATCGTCAAGCCCCTTCATAACCTTCCAGCTGTTATCGTTGAATATTTTAATCTTATTTTTACCCGCCTTCAAATCAATATATACTGTTTTTTCCTTGAATGTATCGCGGGAAATGGTATTGATGAAGAAGTATCTTTTAGCCACTCCGTCGTTTACTTTGATATTGGCGAATTTATCAATTATTTTCGTATTGTAGCCATGTGTTCCAAAAATCTCGTCATTGGAATGGAATAACTGCAGGGCATATCTGCCGGCATCCGGTACGGAAACTTCAAATTCAAGATATTTGTCAACGTCGTTTTCCGCATTTTCATCCCCCGAAAGGCTGCGTCCCACAACATAAGCAATCTGTTCGCCGTCAGGGGTAAGTCCGGAATCTGCAATCTTGTCAACCTTGTTTTGGGATGCATATGGCTCTGCGCCGTTTAACAGTCCTGCGTATACGGTATCCTTATAATCCTCATTCCATCTTACGGACCAGACGTCGTATTCTATATCCGTCTGTTTTGCACCCGCAGGAATCGTATCAACGGCGTCAAATTCCTGGGAATAGTTTTTCCCTTCGCCCCACTCTTTTGCGCTCAGGCTGTCAAGCAGTATGTCCACCGAAGCGTCGACGTCAATAATATTCACACCCTTTTGCAGATATATGGTCGCCCCGGTATTCATCCATGTACCCTTGGTATTGGTAACGCCGATTTCTTTTTTATTACCGTCAAATACCCTTGCTGCATTACCGATATATATGGTTGCTTTTCCTGAAGAATCGGAGCGGTATCTCAAATCAATATTATAAAGCCCGCTTTTTTCTACGATGACTTCAAACCGGACTCCGCCGCCGTCTTTCACACTTTTTTTGTTAAGCCCGTTTACATAACCGTTTCCTGTATATCCTGCGGCATCATTTTTAATCTGCACAGGATTCTCTCCCGGATGAAGGGCGTTAAATGCAAAGTCGCCTTCTTCCGCCTCAAATACTTTATCGTACACCGTGGTATCTGTTCCGTATTCCCCGACAGCCGTAACGTGCAGGGCGTCCTGCATAATATTGCCCTCAGATGTCCGCGAATCTCCCATAATTGTTACGCTGTGTGTTCCTTTTTCCCAGTCAACATATCTGGTATATATGGCGGTCCACTCTTTTTCCATTGTATTTTTAAGTATCATATCAGATTCTTCACCGTCAATTGTCAGCAGCTGCATGCGGTTTACAGGCTTATGTTTCGTTTCATTTCCCCGGTCCATTCCAACCTGATTTCCATATATGAATTCAAGCTTATATCTTCCGGCCTGAGGAACTTCCACTTCATACTCAATACCTCTGTTTTCATTGAAGTTGTTAAGTCCGCTGCCGCCAATTTGATTTTTGTCTTCTGTCGCTTCACTGACACGGGGACCTGACAGAAAATATTTTCCGCTTGTCACTACCCCAAGTCCTGTTCCGATTCTCTTTGCTTCCTCTGCCTCGTATATTGCGTGAAACGGACCGGTCTTTAGCTTTCCTATTTCTTCATTTTCCTGTGCGGGAGTTACGGTCAGCCTGTATCCTGTGGAACGCAGTATATCATTCATCTCAATTATAAGGTCCCCGTCGGAGAGTGCAACGGCGCCTTCGAGTACGGTCTCCGGTTCGCTTGCGCTGTTAAAGCCCTTGAAATATGCGGCGTCTATTTTTACGTGAACCTTTTTGGCCCCGGCAAACGTATCTGTCCGGTCAAGATCCTGCATAATAATCTTTGCGTCTCCGTCTTCACTGCCAAGGCCAAATAGAGCGGTTGCCTTTCCGGCCTTTTTATCAATTGTTGAAACTCCGTATAATCCTGAATATTTATCGTCTGTAGTTATCTTTACTCTCTGGCCTTCCATGTCTGCATACCATTTATAAAGCCACCATGCGCTGTTTGCCTCATTTGCATCGGCCGCAAGGTCGTTCAGGTTATCCGCCTGATGCCAAAACGGCAGGCAGCCGTAAGCCTCTGCGTCCTCGAGACGTCCCATCCAACTTACAAGCGCGCCCGGAACGCCGCATTCGTCGGATTGCGCAATTTCGTTTATGACAATCGGAGGGGTATCGGCCGGAATTTTATTGACGTTCACATTATTTACTTTTCCGTATGGCTCGTCTTCATTCCCCTCGCCTGCGAATATATTCCTGAGATGGGCGAATTCGTCGATATCATTTTTGTATCTGTTTTCATTTCTTTCAAGCTGATGCCATGTGATGACGTCAGGCAGCGCGTCGTTGTCATAGAGATAACTAAGCCATGTATGCCAGCCGTCCCACTGCCACTGCGGCGGAACATGTGTCCATGAATACTCCGCAGGGTTCATGCCGCCGACCGTTGCCAGCGGGTCGACTTCTTTGATTGCCTTATAGTATGCCTCAAACACCTGTCTGAAATCTTCGCCCGCAATCTTGCTTCTGTTTGAGTCTCCTTCGTTAATAGGAAGGTAGACAAGCGCCTTGTCAATATTAAGTCCCAGGTCGTCAAGCCCTGTTTCGGGATTGTGATGGTGTTTTTTCTTCCAGTTATTCTTCCATTCCGTAACATACGGAACAATTACCTCTTTAAACTGTACGACATAGTCCTGATAAAACTGCTTAGGCCCAAATATGGCATAGAAGTTGCTGTTATACATCTGAACCATCTGACCGCCCGATTCAAGAAATGTTTCCGCCACGTCAAGGGCGTCCGCATACGGGTGTTCTGTGCCAAGCGCCCCCTTTGTGGCAAGCACTTTAGGCTTTAACGGCGTTATTAGGTTCATGGTTGGAACATCTTCACTGCTTATTCCGTAAAGAAAACCTGACGCACCGTGCATGATTTCACCCAGTTCGTCCGTCATATCAATATTCATTGTAGGTGCATATGTATTTTCTGCCGCCGCAGTCTGCGGTCTGGCGCCGGCCGTCGGCAATGCCACGGCTGCAATGAGCGTATACGCTAAAATTTTCTTTAAATTCCGGCCCATAGTATTTCCTCCTTATTCATCAACAATATTATAAATATATTTTAATCTATTTGCATTTATAAAGCTTATAATATTTTGATGAAAACTGGTATGATATTGACGGAAATATAGTTTGTATCATCCTGATTAAAACTGATACGATATCAATGAACAGTACAACTGATTATTATATAAACTTTAGGCCACTTTTCAAATTATCGTTTTATAGGTCCGGTAAGCCTAACCTTTTGGTCAAGCCTACGTATAACCGACTGTGCCGGATAATATATTCCGACTGCTATCTCTTTTAACATTATGACTTCTTACGTATTACCCTGAGTATTTCTGCCGCGGCTCCTTCAGCCGTCATAATATCCGTATTAACAGGAAGTCCGGCCTTTTTAAGCATTTCTAAAATATACATTCCCTCAGGGACGCCAAGCCCTATATCCCGCAGTTCCCGGTAATGTGAAAACACCTTTTCAGGCGTCCCGGTGCGTTTAATCCTGCCGTCTTCCATAACCACAACCCTGTCGGCGTATTTTGCTGCGTCCTCCATGTTATGCGACACAAGAATGACTGTAATGTTTCTTTCACGGTTAAGCCTGTATACAAGTTCAAGTATCTCGTTCTTTCCTTTCGTATCAAGGCCGGCCGTGGGTTCGTCGAGAATAAGAACCTCCGGTTTCATAGCAAGAATACCTGCGATTGCAACCCGGCGCTTTTCTCCGCCGGAAAGCTCGAGCGGGGATGCGTCGAGAAGCTCGTCGCCGATTCCTACCATTTTAAGGGCCTCAAACGACGCAACGTCCGTTTCAAGACTGCCCATTCCTATATTACGCGGCCCAAACTTTACATCCTCTATAACGCTCGCCTCAAACAACTGATACTCCGGATACTGGAATACGAGCCCAACCCTGCCGCGCATGTTCTTTAATGAATAATCACTGTCAAATATATCTTTTCCGTCAAAATACACAGTGCCGGAGTCCGGCTTTAACAGGCCGTCAAGCATCTGTATCAATGTAGACTTTCCTGAGCCGGTATGCCCGATAATACATACATATTCACCTTTATTAATAACAAGATTGATATCGTCAAGCGCTTTTCTCTCATAAACCAATCCCTTACTGTAAGAATAAGTAAGGTGGTCAACAATTATCTGCATAATAAAAAACTCCCGTAAATAATAATACTCCCGCCTTAAAATTATAAATACATAAAATATACAAAATAAGATAATACACAGTCAAAGATTCATATGTTTTTGTTGTATTCCCTGAAAACTGCGTTACCGTATTGTATTTAAAATACATTCTACAAGCTCGTCAGGCGATAATACGTCAGCCGGAATATTCATATTCCTATTCCTCAATATATGTGCAATACGCGTTACAGCTGGGATGCCAAGACCATACTCCGAAAGTTCCGGCGCTCTCTCGAATATATTTGCGGGGCTGCCCTCCATAACTATCCTTCCCTTGTTCATTACAAACACTCTGTCGGAATGAATGATTTCCTCCATATAATGGGTAATCAATAGTATTGTTATTCCTTCTTTTTTATTGAGCATTGTAACCGCGTCGATTACATCCCGCCTGCCTGCCGGGTCAAGCATAGCGGTCGGTTCGTCGAGGACTATGCACTTTGGTTTCATCGCAAGAACGCCCGCTATCGCCACTCTCTGCTTCTGTCCGCCGGAGAGACGATTGGGCGAGTCGTGCCTTCTTTCAAGCATATCTACTGTGAGAAGGCTTTTATTGACCCTATCCCATATTTCCTCCGTTGGAACGCCCATATTTTCCGGGCCAAACGCCACATCCTCCTCAACGACGTCGGCGATAATCTGATTGTCGGGATTCTGGAAAACCATTCCCGTCATCTGCCGTATCTTTAATGTGTTCGCCGCGTCGGACGTATCAAGGCCGTCAACCCAGACCGTACCCTCGGTTGGTGTAATAAGAGCGTTAAGGTGCTTTGCAAGGGTAGACTTTCCTGAGCCGTTATGTCCTATTATAGATATGAATTCACCCGGTTTTATATCAAAATCCACACCGTCCAAGGCCCTCTCGATAGAGACAATGTTATTGTCATTGTCCCGGCGGTTATATTCAAATGCAACGTCCCTTGCTTTAATCAACGGCTCTCCCTCCATTCTATACTCTCTACACGTTACCTAAACTTCACACATACAGTCTTGAACAGGATAAATGTACCTAATTGCAACTGCCCAACTTGTGTAATTCATCGAATCATCTGTTCTCGTTTACATATTTTCCAATCCTGTCCTGCAGCACGCTAACAAGCTCATCAAGGGTTTTTCTTCCGTCAAAATAATCGTTTAGTCCGGATTCCACAATAAGCATTATGGCGCTGTTATCGGTTTTTACTACGGCATTTTTTATCATGTCGCGTATAAGATTGATTTCTTCCTCACGAAACGGTTTGAAGCTGTATTCAAATTCATTCATACTGCTTTCTCCGGATAGCGGCTTTATTATAGTGCCGTCTTCCTCAGTATATGCTTCCGTTATTGTCAGGCGCCTTACCATCTTTTCAAATTGTTCTTTTCCCGCCGGAATTCCAACTCCAAATTCATACTTTTTATGTTCATCCTCCGTTATAACACTTTTAACAAAATCCCATGCCGCATCTTTTTCGTTTGAAGAAGCCGTTATCGCAAGTGAAGATGACGACGGAATGATTAATGCTTTTGTTTTGTCTGCTGAAGGAAAACCTATAAAGCGCATATCCTCATCAAACAAGGCTCTATTATAACAAAAATCATCCATCTCTCTTTGAAGAGATACTTCATTAATTAAAATTTTTCCTTCCCGAATCATTTTACTTACTTCATTATAATCAGACCATATTTCATAACTTGACGGGAAACTGCTGCAGAACTCTGCTGCCGCCCTGAATTCATCACTGTCAAAGTTTACTGTTCCGGTATCCCAGTCTATATAATCATCAATAAACGGAGCGGCAAATCTTTCGAATATTTCTTTCTTTGTCTCATACATATGCAGTAGTGTTCCCTCGGGTTTCGCGTTATAATAGTCAATCACGTCATGTATTGTCCATCCATCCTTATACTTTTCTGTATCAGACGCCTTTGCCGCAATTGTTTCCAGAGTAAAATTCTTTACCGCGTAGTATTGCTTACCATCCACCGCAATTGCATCATACAGCCCGTCTACATAAAAATCTTTGCCAAATTCAGCATCCTTTTCCATATATGGGACCAAATCTTCAAAAAAGCCCTGACTGATATAACTTTTTACATCAACGCCCGATATGTCCAGAACATCCGGAATGTTTCCTGAAATAACATCTTTGGCAAACGCATCAATGGGATTCGAAGATTTGTCATAAGTTACCAGTTCAACCCTGTAATCCGTATTTGATTTATTATAGTTAATTATTTTCTTTTCAAGATTATGTCCTCTGTCATTCTCAGTTTTCAGCATGGCGCACTTTATAACTTTTCTCTCTTTTCCATTCTCCAATTCCTCTATAATACCATATGTATTTTCATCCTGCGTCATGTCATAGCAATTACAGAATAACTTTCCGTCTTCCACCGGTATAATATCAGATACGTGGCTTCCTATTATTCCCGTTTTCGACCAGTCAAGTAAATATGTTACTTTTTGTTCCGCCGCATTGTATGAACACAATCCGGTAACGTCTCTGACATAACAGGAAGCATCGCCATAGCCGTTATATATTTTGGATATGTCAGGTCCTCCGTGAATGTCCGAGGCAAACATATATTTATCTTCCTCATCCTGAATGGCAACAGTCTCCCCGCACTCTCCCTTTTCAAAGTCAATATAAACATATTTGAGACTTTCATTACTGTTAGTTTCGACAGCCATTCTATTCTCATTATCCAAAAAGACGCCGTCTATATAACCGTCCATTTTTACACTTCCCGTTACATTCCCTTCCATGTCGCATCTTACAATATATGTTTGCCCGCTTTCCAAGCCTTCACACGAAAGATATATCTGTCCATCCTGCTCAAAATACGAGTTATCGATTGTTCCTCCGCCCTCTAAAGCAGCATTCACAGTATCAGCAAGCGATATGGAACTTACATCGGCTCCGTCCAATGTTTTCGTAATTAACGTATAACGCGAAAAACTGTCATTTTCAGCCGAATATAATATTTTTATCTGATTCTGTTCCGTCACATATAATCTTCCTATGTCTGAAGCATACTTTACATCAAACAGTATAGAGTCTTCTCCACTGTCTATTTTGTACAGGTGAATACTACCTGCATATTCTTTCCCTTTCAATTCTTCCCATGCCACCTCATCATCAACATCAGGATAAGGAAAGGAAACATAATAAAAATCATTTCCGTTCAAATATGTGCAGCTTACACAATCTTGACCTTTATCCAGTTCCAACTCATTGAATACATATTCCACCGCGTCAGATTCCGTATTATTACCGTTTCCGGAACACGCTGTCATTACACCCACGCATAATACCAACAACATCGCCAACATAATCTTTTTCATATATATCCCCCTCGTATGTATATTTATTCATATATACATACTACCCCGTAAAAATTACATATACATTACAAACTGACAAACGACAAAATATACTCTATCCCCAAAAGCGTCAATCCCCTTGCCGGCGCGGTATTTGGCGAGTGTACCCTCTCTCCCGCATTTTATCTATAAATTCCTATTCATTTATTCTCGTTGACATACTTACCAACCCTGTCCTGCAGTACGTTTATAAGTTCGTCAAGATTTTTTCTTCCGTCAAAATAATCGTTAAGTTCAGCTTCCACAATGGACAGTATGACGCTGTTATCAGTTTTTACCGCAGCATTTTTTATCATGTCGCGTATGCGGTTGATTTCTTCCTCACTGAACGGCGTGAAAGCGTACTCGAATTCATTCGTACCACCAAAGCCGGATAAAGGCTCTACTATAGCGCCGTCTTCATCTGTATATTTTTCTGTTGCCGTCAAACGCTTTACTAATTGTTCAAAGGGTTCTTTTCCCGACGGAATCCCGTCTGCAATATCATATACCTGCGCTGCATCATCCGTTATCACGCTTTTAACAAAATCCCACGCCGCATCTTTTTCATCTGAAGATGTCGTTATTGCAAGCGAAGGTGGCAACGGCTTTATAACTGCCTTTCTTTTGTCTGCCGTAGGAAAGCCGATAAATTTGACGTCTCCGTCAAATAAAGCCTTACTATAACTATAGGAATGCATGTCCTTTGTAATTCCTGTTCCATCTATAAGAATTTTACCTTCGCTAAACATCTTTTT